>JAFAHG010000228.1 GCA_019237315.1 Actinomycetota bacterium | reverse complement strand
TTCCGAGGGACAACTCGTCCGCTTCGGCGAGAGCGGTGGGTCGATCGCCCTGCGCGTGCTGCGCGACGGCGTGCCGCACGGCGTCCGCGTCAAGTTGCCGCTCGCTTCGGCAAAGGTGGCGGAGCTCGACGGCGCGCGGCTGTCGTCCGCGGAGTCGTTGCGCCGGGAGTTCGCGACGCTCGTCTTCACGCCCGACCGGCTGGCCGTCGTCAAGGGTGGGCCTGCCGCGCGGCGCGCGTACTTCGATCGCGTCGCGGGCCGCCTCCATCCCGCTCGCCTCGCCGTCCCGCAGGACTACGCGGCGGCTCTCGCACAACGGAACGCGGCACTTCGCCGCATCCAGCTCGGTCTGTCCGCCCGTGACGCGCTCGAGCCCTGGACGGAACGCGTCGCCGCACTCGCTGCGGAGCTCGTTTCGCTCAGGCGCGACGCGCTCTCGTCGCTGACGCCGCTCTTCGCGGAACGTGCCGCCGAGCTCGGGCTGGCCGGCGCGCGGCTCGACTACGACGCCGAGCCGCCGTCGGCCGAGGCGTTGCGCGCGCGGGTCGAACAGGACGTGGCGCGCGGGTCGACCGGGGTCGGCCCGCACCTCGACGACGTGCTCATCGCCGCCGGCACGCGTGACCTGCGGAGCTTCGGCTCGCAGGGCGAACAGCGGCTCGCCGTGCTCGCGCTCCTGCTCGCGGAGGCCGAGCTCCTCGCGCGCGAACCGCTGCTCCTCCTCGACGACGTGCTCTCGGAGCTCGACCCCGGCAGGCGGCGCGTGCTCGCAGAGCGGGTGGCGACGATGGGGCAGGTCGTGATCACGGCGACGCAGCGCTCGGCGCTCCCCGTCGAGCCGGCGCAGGTCGTGGAGGTGAGCCCTGGACAGGCTCGGTGACGAGCTGCGCGGCGAGCTCGCGCGCTTCGGCCCGCAGGCGGGTGTCGCGGACATCGTGGAGCGCTGGCCCGAGGCCGTCGGCGAGGCGATCGCGCCGAACGCGTGGCCGGCGCGTGTCGGGCGCGACGGGACGCTTCACGTGGCGACCGCCGACTCGGTGTGGGCCTTCGAGCTCGCCCATCGCGCGGCCGAGATCGCGGAACGCCTGGGTGTCACGAGCGTGCGCTTCGCGCCGGGCCCGCTCCCGTCGGCGCCTCCGCAGAAGCTGCCTCCCGCGTCCGTTTCGCCCTCCGCGGAGCACCTTCGCGCGGCCGCCTCGCTCGCGGCGGAAATCGACGACGAAAAGCTGCGCGAAAGTGTGGAAAAAGCGGTCGCTTTCAGCCTCGCCAGGCCCCCCGTGGACCGCCCGGTCTGATACACTTCCAACAGCCCGCAAAACAGGCGTTTTGCAGGGCTTTTTAATGATGGCGCAGTCCTCTTCCAAGGCATCCTATTCCGCGAAGGACATCACGGTCCTCGAAGGCCTCGAGCCGGTCCGGCTCAGGCCCGGGATGTACATCGGCTCGACCGGCCTGCGAGGCCTCCACCACCTCGTCTACGAGGTGGTCGACAACGCCGTCGACGAGGCCATGGCGGGCTTCAACGATCGCATCGAGATCACGATCCACCCCGACAACTCGGTCACGGTGCGCGACTTCGGCCGCGGCATCCCGACCGACATGATCGAGGAGCAGGGGCTGCCTGCCCTGACCGTCGTCCTGACGAAGCTCCACGCCGGCGGCAAGTTCGGCGGCGAGGGCTACAAGGTCTCCGGCGGCCTGCACGGCGTCGGTGTGTCGGTCGTCAACGCACTGTCGGAGTGGCTCGTCGCCGACGTCGAGCGGGACGGGAAGGTGTTCCGCCAGGAGTTCGCGCGCGGCGTGCCGCAGGGCGAGATGAAAGAGGTCGGGACGAGCGACGCGACCGGGACGACGATCTCGTTCCTTCCCGACGCCGAGATCTTCGAGGAGCTCGTCTTCTCCGCCGAGACGCTGCGCCAGCGCTTCCGCGAGACGGCGTTCCTCACGAAGGGGCTGCGCATCCGCTTCACGGACGAGCGCGCCGACGGCGCCGACCCCGTCGAGTTCCACTACGAGGGCGGCATCCGCGACTTCGTCTCCTACGTGAACCAGGCCAAGGACCCGGTGCACCGGCACATCGCCTACTTCGAGGGCGAGAACGA
>JAFAHG010000207.1 GCA_019237315.1 Actinomycetota bacterium | reverse complement strand
CGCGCGCAACCCGCACAACGTCGTCCACCTGACGCTGCCCGACTCGCCCGAGGACGCTGCGCGCGATCTGGCGGCGTGGCGTGCGGACGGCACGCTGCAGGAGGAGCAGCCCGCGCTCTGGTTCGTCGCGCAGGACTACGTCGGCCCGGACGGCGTCGCGCGCACGCGCGAGGGGCTGGCGGGCGGGGTCGAGGCGACGCCGTACGAAGCCGGGCAGATCCTGCCGCACGAACGCACGCATGCCGGCCCGAAGGAGGGACGTCTGCGGTTGCTGCGCGCAACGCACACGCAGCTCGAGCCGATCTTCCTTCTGTACGACGCCGAACCCGTCGTCGAGCGTCCGTCGCACGAGCCCGACCTCGACGTCGAGGAGGGCGGTGTCCGCACACGCCTCTGGAAGCTCCCTCCGGGCGATGTCGACATCGACGTGCCTTTCCTCATCGCGGACGGACACCATCGCTACGAGACGGCAGTTGCATTCCGCGAGGAGGAGCCGAGTGCGACGCACACGTTCGCGATCCTCGTCTCGTCGCGTGCGCCCGGGCTCGAGATCTTCCCGACGCACCGCATCGCGGAGAAGCTCGCGCAGGAGCCGCCGGACGGTGACGGTGAGCTGCGCCTCTACCGCGACGGCGCGTTCCACGCTGTCCCATCCGACGACGAGCTCGACGCCCGTGCCGTCGAGCGCTACGTGGCGAACGGTGTGCGCTACACGCCGTACGAGCGGGAGGCAGTCGCCGCCGTCGACCGCGGTGAGGCGGAAGCCGCGTTCATCGTCCGCGCCCCCAGCGTCGCGCAGGTCGCCGCGTTCGCGACCCGCGGCGAGACGATGCCGCAGAAGTCGACGTTCTTCTACCCGAAGCTCACCTCCGGTCTGCTCTTCTTCCCGGTCGGATGAACTGGCTCGAGCTTTGCCGCGCCGCCGTCGCGGACGTGAAGACCGTGCTCGCCGAGATGCCGGACCGCGACGAGCGCGAGCGGCCTGTCGGGCAGGGAAAGGGTGGCGACACGACGGCCGCGCTCGACGAGGCATCCGAGCGCGCGACGCTTCGTCACTTCCAGCTGGAGGGCGTACGCATCGTCTCGGAGGAGATCGGCATCGTCGGCGACGGGCGGTACACGGTGATCGTCGATCCGATCGACGGCTCGCAGAACGCGGAGCGCGGCATCCCGTACTTCGCGCTGTCGGTCGCCGTCGCGGACGGCGACACGATGGACGACGTCTTCTTCGGCTACGTCTACGACTTCGGTGCGAACGAGGAGTGGCGTGCGGAACGAGGCGACGGCGCGTTCCTGAACGACGCACCGCTGACGACGAAGCCGAAGGACGTCGTCGAGGTGCTCTCGCTCGAGGCGACGCGTGCTGTGCTCGTCCGCGACAGCCTCGTCGGGCTCGCTCCGCTGACCGATCGCCTGCGCGTGATGGGTGCGCAGGCGATCACGTACTGCCACCTCGCCGCGGGACGCACGGACGCCGTCGTCGTGCTCAAGCCGGCGCGCTCTGTCGACTTCGCCGCCGGGCAACTTCTCGTGCGCGAGCGGGGTCTCGCGTTCCATCTCCCAGACTGGCCCGACCTCGGGCAGCACCCGCTCGACCTGCAGGGGCGTTCGCGCGTCGTCGCGGCGGGGAACCACGAGGTGTGCACGCGGATCGCGACGGCGCTCACCACCTGAGTCGCCAGCCAGGAGCGTGACTCCACTGCGCGGCGCTGTGAGAGTCGGCTGCAGCGGCTGGAACTACGCGCACTGGCGGAACGGCGTCTTCTATCCGCCTCGCCTTCCCGCACACGAGTGGCTCCGGTTCTACGCGAGCCGCTTCGACACCGTCGAGCTGAACACGACGTTCTACCGCCTGCCGCGTCGCGAATCGGTCGCGCGCTGGGTGACGGAGAGCCCGCCGGACTTCCTCTTTGCGGTGAAGGTCAGCCGGTACCTGACGCACGTCGTGCGCCTGCAGGAGATGGCGAAGCACCTCGCGCTGCTGCTCGAGCGGATCGACCCGCTGCTCCTTTCGCCGAAGCTCGGTCCGCTGCTCTGGCAGCTCCCGCCGACCTTCCGCCGGGACGACGACCGACTCGCGGCCGCGCTCGCGGCGCTGCCGAAGAAGCTGCGGCATGCGTTCGAGTTCCGGCACGAGAGCTGGTTCGTGCCCGAGGTGATGGAGCTCCTGCGAGAGCACGGCGTCGCGCTCGTGATCGCGGACCGGCCTGAGATCCACGCGTTCCAGACGCTCGAGCTGACCG
>JAFAHG010000026.1 GCA_019237315.1 Actinomycetota bacterium | reverse complement strand
AAGGTCGCGCTCGTCGGCGACGGAGGCGACGAGGTGTTCGGCGGCTACGAGCGTTACCGCGCGCACGCGCTCGCCGCGCGCGTGCCGTCCGCGTTCGCGCGCGCGGCGCTTGCAGCGCCCTGGGGCCGGCGCGAGCCGCGCTCGACGCTCTTCCGCGCGCGCCGCTTCCTCGACGTCGCGGCGCAGCCCGCGGCCGCGCGCTACGCACGACTGGTCGAGGTGTTCCCTCTCGAGCTTCGGAGGCGTCTGTGGACGGACGAGGCCGCGGCACACGCGACGACGACGTTTCTTCCGGAGGCGCACGACCTGCGGCTCGTAGACGTCGAGTCCTACCTCCCGGGCGACTTGCTGCCGAAGGCGGACATCACGTCGATGGCAGTCTCGCTCGAGCTCCGCTCGCCGTTCCTCGACCACCGTGTCGTCGAGCTCGGCCTCGCGCTGCCGCCCGAGCTCACGCGCGCGAAGCGCGCCCTCAAAGAAGCGTTCGCCGCGGACCTTCCGCCCCTCGTCGCGCAGCGCGGCAAGGCGGGCTTCGGCGTTCCGCTCGACCGCTGGTTCCGCGAGGAGCTGCGGCCGCTCGCGGCCGATCTCCTACTCGGCGTCGACCGCGGCCTCTTCCGCCGCGACACGCTGAAGCGCCTCCTGCACGAGCACACCGAGGGACGCGTCGACCACGGACACCGCCTCTGGTGTCTCTGCATGCTCGAGCTCTGGCAGCGGAATTACGTCGACGCCGGCCGACCAGCACTCGCCGCCGCGTGAGCCGCAGCCGCGTCTACGCGCTCCTCGCCGCGGCGTGCATCCTGCCGCGCGCGGTCGCGCTCGTGCACGAACGCGCGGGCCTCCTCGGCGCATACGTCGAGAAGTCGGACATCCTCGCGCAGGTCTACCTCCGCACCGGCACGTTCGGCTACGTGCCGGGCCATCCTTCGGCGAACACTCAGCCGCTCTACGGCTGGTTCCTGATCGTCGTCTACTGGCTCGCGGGCCGCCACTGGTGGTCGATGGGAACGGCGCAGATTTTGATCGCGTTCGCGACGGCCTTGCTCGTGTACGAGATCGGCCGGCGCTTCCTCTCGCGTCGCGCGGGTGTGATCGCGGCGTTGATCGCGACGCTGCATCCCTACGTCGTCTGGCACGACATCCACGTCAACCGCGAGATCCTCGACCAGGTGCTCGGCGCCGCGATGGTCATCCTCACGCTGATCGCGGCGTCCCGGCGCAGCGTGGCGATCGCCGCGGCGCTCGGCGTCGTGAGCGGTGCGGCGATCCTCTCGAACACGCGCCTCGTCGTGCTGCCGTTCGTTCTCGGCGCGTATCTCCTCTGGCGCGGGGTCGGGTGGACCGGCGCGCTGCTCGTTCCGGTCCTCGCCTTCGTCGTGATGCTCCCGTGGCTCGTGCGCAACGACGTGGAGGTCGGCTGCTTCACGATCACGACCGACGCGCGCGCCCTCTGGAAGGCGAACAACATGCAGACCTACGGGCTGCTGCAGAAGGGCATCTGGATCGACAGCATCACGGGGCCGCCCGGACGTCCGCTGACGCCGCAGGAGGCGCGCGATCACTACCTGCACGGCCAGCACGTGTCGGTGAACGAGTGCGCGCAGCAGTCGTGGTACGAGCACATGGTGATCAGGTTCTGGGAGCACCATCCCGGCGAGAAGGCGAAGCTGATGGTGCAGTCGACGCGGCTTCTGTGGAGCCCATGGGTGACGGCCGACACGGGAATCGAGAGCAGCGGCGCCTTCCACGCCGCGAAGCACATCGCCGAGCCGGCGTACGTCATCCCGCTCTACATCCTCGCGGTGATCGGCCTCTTCGTCGTGCCGCTCGAGTTCCGCGTGCTCGCGCTCGCGTTCCTCGTCTACGAGACGCTCGCAGCGTGGGTGTTCGCGGGGACGACGCGCTACCGCGTGCCGTGGGACTTCGTGCTCGCGCTGCTCGCGGGCGCGGCGATCTCGAGATGGTGGCCGTTGCGGCGCGCAAGCCAGTACCGGTAGACCTCCTCCGTCCGCTCGGTGCAGCGGTCCTCCGGGAACCGTTCGAGCGCGCGCGCGCGGCCTGCGGCTCCCATCGCCGCGGCGCGCGCCGGGTCGTTCGCGAGGCGGAGCATCGCCTCGGCCAGCGGCTCGGCTTCGCCGGGCGGCACGAGCAGTCCCGTCTCGCCGTCCCGCACGAGGTCCTCGAGCCCGCCGATCGACGCGGCGATCACGGGACGTGCGCGCTCCATCGCCTCCAGCGCGACCATCCCGAACCCCTCGCCGAGCGAGGGGACGACGACCGCGAGCGAATCCTCGACCGCCTCCTGGATCGGCGTGACGTGGCCGAGGAAACGCACTGCGTGCAGGAGGTCGAGCTCGCGCGCGAGATCCTTCAGCCCGTGCTCGAGGATCCCGCGGCCCGCGATGTCGAGGCGCAGGTCGGGGCGAACGTCGAGCGCCTGGCGGAACGCGCGCAGCAGGACGACGTGACCCTTGATCGGGATCAGGCGGCCCACGCAGAGGAACCGCGGCTCGCCCTCGTACGGCTTCGGCTCGGTCTTCGGCGCGATGCCGTAGTGGACGATCTCGAAGTCGGGCTCCGAGAAGCCCTCGGTCTCCGCGAGGTAGCGCGCAAGACCGCGCGAGATCGCGATCTGCCGGTGCGCGAGCGTCCCGATGGTGCGGTCGCCGAGCGCGAAGAGGTGCCCCTCGCGGAACTCGTTGAAGCCGTGCTTCGTGGAGAGGCGAACCGGGATGCCGGCGAACGTCCCCGCGGTCTGCCCGTACGCATCCGCATGCACGAGGTGTGTGTGGAGGATCGTCGGGCGGTGCTGCGCGAGATATGCGAGCACGCGCGTGAACGTGAGCGGGTC
>JAFAHG010000231.1 GCA_019237315.1 Actinomycetota bacterium | reverse complement strand
GGGATGCCGGGGATGTTGTCCGACGTGTCGCCCTTGAGCCCGATGAAGTCCGGCACCTGGTCGGGGCGGATCCCGTAGCGCGCCTCGACGCGCTCGGGCGTGTAGACGTTGACGTCCGCGACGCCGCGCGGCGTCATCATCAGCGTCACGTTCTCGGAGACGAGCTGGAAGGCGTCGCGGTCCGTCGAAACCACGCACGTCTTCACGCCCGCGGCGTCGGCACGCGACGCGAGCGTGGCGATCACGTCGTCTGCTTCCCAGCCCTCGAACTCGAGGTTGCGGTAGCCGAACGCCCCGACGATCGGCCGGAAGTGCGGGAACTGCTCGCGCAGGAGGTCCGGCATCGGCCGGCGGCCCTCCTTGTAGACGACGCCGCCCGACTGGGCGGCGGCCGCACGCGCAACCGGGCGCGAGTCCCACGCGACCGCGACGCCCTTCGGCCTGTAGTCCGCGAGCAGCTTGAAGAGCATGTTCGTGAAGCCGAGCAGCGCGTTCGTCGGCTGACCGTCGCTCGTCGCGAGCTCCTCGGGAAGCGCGAAGTACGCGCGGTAGGCGAGGTTGTTGCCGTCGACCAGGAAGAGCTCCGCGTCGCGCGCCGGGGCGTCGTCGAGCTCGAGCTCCTCTCCCGTGAGCGTTTTCGGCATCGCAGTTGCCAGTGTACGGTTGGCCCGTGCCGCCACCCTCCACGCTCGCGCTCTTCTGCGCCGCCTCGCTCGCCCTCGCCGTGGTGCCCGGGCCGGCGGTCACGTACGTCGTCGCGCGGAGCGTCGAACAGGGCCGCCGTGCCGGGCTCCTCTCGGTGCTCGGGGTCTGCACGGGCGGGCTCGTCCACGTGACCGCGGCGACGGCAGGACTCTCGGCGCTCCTCGCCTCCTCTGCCTCCGCCTTCACCGTCGTCAAGCTGGTCGGCGCCGCGTACCTGATCGCGATCGGACTCATGCGCATCTTCGGACGCGCCGACGACAACCCCGGCGAGCCGGTGCCCGTGCCGCGCAGCCGCGTCTACGTGCAAGGCGTCGTCGTGAACGTGCTCAACCCGAAGACGGCGCTGTTCTTCCTCGCCTTCCTGCCGCAGTTCGTGCAGCCGCACGGCTGGCCGGTCGCCGCGCAGGTCGTGATCCTCGGTTGCATCTTCGTCGTGATCGCGGGCACCTCGGACTCCGTGTACGCGATCGCCGCAGCTTCGCTTGCCCGTCGCATGCGAGCCAGTGCTCGCGCCGAACGAATCAAGCGCTGGTTCACGGGCGGGATCTTCGTCGCGCTCGGCGCCACCGCCGCAGTCGCGAAGCGCGCACACTAGTGCGCATCCCGCTCCTCGACGGCTCGCGCATCGCGGTCGTCGACGTGCCGGACGGGGGCGTCGTCCTACGCCCGCCGCCGTCCGACGACACGATCGTGGACGTCGGCGCCGCGGTCCGCGACGCGTTGCGCTTCCCGCTCGCGGGGCCGCCGCTCGAGGCGCTCGTCCGGCCGGGCGGAACAGCGACCGTCGTCGTCGAGCAACCGTCGCTTCCGATCCCGGCCGCAGCCGACGACCCGCGCCAGGAGGCGATCGCCGCGACCGTGGACGAGCTCGAGCATCTCGGCGTCGCGCGGATCACGATCGTCGTCGCGGGCGGTCTGCACCGCCGGCTCTCTCCGTCCGAGATCGCGCACCTCGTGTCCGGCGAGTTCCGGCGGCGCTTTCGCGGCACGGTCGTCGTCCACGACGCAGAAGCGACCGACCTCGTCGACCTCGGCCGCTTCAGGGTCAACCCGGCGCTCGTCGAGACCGACCTCGTCGTGTGCGTCACGGCCGCGGAGACCGTTCTGAACGGCGGGCCGGCAGCGCTGCTCAAGGCGTGCGCGCCGGAGACGCTGCGCGCCGCCGGTGCGGTGTCGCTGTACGAGACGAGCGCGTCACAAGGCTGGGAGCTTGCACTCGAGCTGGAACGGCAGCTGTCGGCGCGGGTCGGGGTGACCGGCGTGTCGCTGACGCTGAACGTCCCGCGCGTCGTCGGCGAGGAGTTCCTCGAGCGGCTCGCCGGGTCACGGCTGCGCGTCGCGCTATCGCTCCTCCCCGACGCGGTGCGGACGCGGATGGTCGAGCGCGTGCCGCGCGAATTGACGGCGCGCGCGGCATTCGGAGGAACCCCGTCGGCGGCGCACAGCGAGGCGCTCGTGCGCGCCGCGGGTGCGAAGGGCGCGCGACTCGACGGCCCGCTCGACGCGATCGTGATCGGCACACCTCCGACGACGCCCTTCTTCCCGCGCGAGCGTCCGAATCCCGTGAGCGCCGCCTATCTCGGTCTCGGTCTCGCGCTGCGGCTGTGGCGCGACGCGTTCCCGGTGCGCGCCAACGGCACGGTCATCCTCGCGCACGACTTCCGCCGCCGGTTTCCCCCGCCGACGCAGACGCCGTACCGGATCCTCTTCGCCGACCCTCGCACCGCACGCGACC
>JAFAHG010000168.1 GCA_019237315.1 Actinomycetota bacterium | reverse complement strand
GATGTGGCCGCCGTCGAGCGGGAGCACCGGCAGCAGGTTGAGGAGACCCAGCGCGAGGCTGATCAGGCCGACCACGCCGATGAAGTCCTGCAGCGACTGGTTGTACGCCTGCGACGTTGCGCGCGTGATGCCGACGACACTCGAGACGTTGTGCGTGCCGCGGCCGGAGAAGAGGCCGCCGATCGACTTGACGGTGTCGGAGGTGACCGAGCCGACCACCGAGAAGGAGCTGCGCACCGCGTGCGGGAACGAGTCGCCCGGCCCGGACACCGCCTTGATCACGAAGCCGACCCGGTAGAGCCCCTGGTCGAGCCGCGCGCGAAGCGGGCCGAGCGCGAGCGTACGTCCCCCGCGCGACACGACGAGCGTGAACGGCTTCCCGTGCGTCGCGTTGATGTGCGTCGCGATCGTGTCGGGCGTCACGGGTGCGCCGGCGACGCGCAGGATCTCGTCGCCCGGCTTCAACCCTGCGGACGCCGCGGGATGGCCGGGCAGCACGCTCTCGACCGTGCGCGAGGCCACCGTCGTCCCCAGCATGAAGAGGACGACGAAGAGGACGACCGCCGTGAGGACGTTCGTCGCGGGGCCTGCCGCGATGACGACCACGCGTTTCCAGGCCCTCTGCCGCCAGTACGCGTCCTCGGCGAGGCCGCCCTCGAGCTCCTGGAAGAAGCGGTTGCCTCGGAGCGCCGGCTCGAGCCGCGCGTAGAGCTCGCGCGCACGCGCGAAGTCGCCGCGTCCGACCGCCTCGTCGAGCGCCGCGACGTCGTCGGCGACCGGTGCGCGCTCCTCCTCGGTGAGGCTCTTCGCGAGGTCGCCCGCCGCCGGGCGGTGCATCCCCGGGATCTTCACGTAGCCGCCGAGCGGAAGGGCCGCGATTCCGTACTCGACGCCGCCGCGCACCGTCTTCACGAGCGGCGGACCGAAGCCGAGATAGAACTTCCGCGGCCGCATGCCGACGGCGCGCGCGACCACGAAATGTCCCGCCTCGTGCACGAGCACGAGGAATGCCAGCGCGAGGATTGCGACGCCGAAGCTCATGTCACCGCCACGAGCTCGCGCGCGCGACGGTCCGCCTCGACGAGTTCTGCGAGATCGCGTGCCGGTGAGCCGTCGACGTGGCCGAGCGCGTCCTCGACGAGTGCAGCGATGTCGAGGAAGCCGATGCGGCGCTCGAGGAACGCCTGCACGGCGACCTCGTTCGCGGCGTTGTAGGCGCACGGGTATGTCCCGCCCTTCTCCCCCGCCTCGCGCGCGAGCGCAAGCATGCGGAACGTCTCCGGGTCAGGCTGCTCGAAGACGAGCGTCTGGAGCTCGAGCGGCGGGATCGGAGTCGCCGCGCGCTCCGGATAGGTGAGTGCATATGAGATCGGCACGCGCATGTCCGGATAGCCGAGATGGGCGACCGACGCGCCGTCGCGGAAGCGCACGATCCCGTGCACGATCGACGGCGGGTGGATGATCACCTCGATCCGGTCGTAGTCGACCGCGAACAGGAAGTGCGCCTCGATGATCTCGAGCCCCTTGTTCGCGAGCGTCGCCGAATCGATCGTGATCTTCGGGCCCATCGACCACGTCGGGTGCGCGAGCGCCTGCTCCGGGGTGACGTCGGCGAGCTCCTCGCGCGTGCGGCCGCGGAACGGCCCGCCGCTCGCGGTCAGGACGAGGCTTTCCGGCTCCCCGAGCTGCGCGCACTGGAAGAGCGCCGAGTGTTCGCTGTCGACGGGGATCAGGTCGCCCTGGCCGCGCCGGCGAGCCGCGAGTGCGAGCTCCCCGGCAGCGACGAGGCTCTCCTTGTTCGCGAGGGCGAGCGTGACGCCGTGCTCGAGCGCCCACACCGTCGGCACGAGACCTGCGAACCCGACGACCGCGTTCAGCACGAGGTCGGGTTGCGCCCGCTCGAGCAGCTCGGTCGGGTCGCCGCCGACCTGGGTCAGCCGCGCGAGCCCGTCGATCGGCTGCGACCCCGACGTCGCGGCGACGAGCTCGAGGTCGGGGTGGGCGCCGATCACCTCGATCGCCTGCCGTCCGATCGAGCCGGTTGCGCCGAGCAGGGCGATCCGCTTCATGCAAGCACGGTACTAGTGGAACCCGAGGATGCAGAAGTACGCCGCCGGCGCCGCGAAGAGCAGCGCGTCGAGCCGGTCGAGCATCCCCCCGTGGCCGCCGAGCAGCGACCCCGTGTCCTTCACCTGCATGTCGCGCTTCAGCATCGACTCGAAGAGATCGCCGAGCGGACCGACGAGCGCGAGCACCGCTCCGAGGATCACCGACTGCGGGATCGTCAGGTAGTGCTGCTTGTAGAGCGTCACGAAGGAGACGAAGATCGTCGCGATCGTTCCGAAGACGAATCCCTCCCACGTCTTCCCGGGCGACGTCGTCGGCGCGAGCTTGTGCCGCCCGAGCAGACGGCCTCCCACGTACGCGAGCGTGTCCCCGCCCCACACCGCGAGGACGACGGTGAACGTCGCGAGGCGTCCGTGGTCGTGCATGTGACGCAGGAGGACGAAGAAGCCGAGGCCAAAGCCGACCCACGACGCGCCCATCACGGTCGCCGAGATGGATGCCGTCGCCGGCTGGCGCGCGGCCGAGATCCCCTTGAGCAGGAAGGCGAGCGCGAACGTCGTCAGCACGCCGCCGACCATCCAGCGGACGCCGCCGAGCTCCGCACCCGTGATGGCGAGGAGGCCGCCGACGTACCCGGCCGGTGCGAGGGGGCTCAGCGGGCGTGCGAGCAGCCAGAACTCGTGGAGCGCGATCGCAGCGGCGAGCGCGATCAGCGCGAACAGCCAGTAGCCGCCGAAGTAGACGGCGCCGAGCACGACCGGGATCGCCGCCGCCGCGACGACGAGCCGCGAGACGACGTTGGTCACGACTACCTGCCGCCGAAACGGCGCCTGCGCTGCGCGTACTCCGCGAGCGCGCCGCGGAGGTCGCGGTCGTCGAAGTCCGGCCAGAGCCGGTCGACGAAGACGAGCTCCGCGTACGCGAGCTGCCAGAGCATGAAGTTCGACACGCGGACCTCCCCGCTCGTGCGGATCAACAGGTCGAGGTCCGGAAGCTCCGGTGCGTAGAGGTTGGCGGCGAGCACGTTCTCGTCGATCTCGCTCGGTTCAAGGCCGCTCTCCGCGATCCTGCGTGCGGCCCGGACGAGCTCGGACCGTCCGCCGTAGTCGAACGCGATCCAGAGGCCGATGCGGCTGTTCAGCGCCGTGCGGTCTTCGGTCGACTCCATGCGCCGGCGGAGCGCTTCCGGGGCGCGGTCGCGACGGCCGATGAAACGGATGCGCACGCCCTGCTCTGCGAGATCGGGGAGCTCGCGCTCGATCGTCTCGCCGAATATCTCCATCAGCGCGTCGATCTCGTCCTGCGGGCGCGACCAGTTCTCGGTCGAGAAGGCGTACACGACGAGGTTCTGCACGCCGACGTCGATCGCGGCCTCGACCACGCGGCGGAGCGCCCGCGTACCGGCGCGGTGGCCCGCGGCGGTCGGCAGTCCCCGGCGGCGCGCCCAGCGGCCGTTGCCGTCCATGATGATCGCGACGTTCTGCGCGACCTCCGGGAGCGCCCCCTCGGGAAGCGGCCTGACGCGCGCGAGCGTGCGGATGCGCGAGAGCAGGCTGAGCACCGCTAGACCTCCATGATCTCGGCCTCTTTGCGCTTCAAGAGGTCCTCGATCTTCTGGACGTGGTCGTCCGTGAGCTTCTGGACGCGGGTCTCGGCGGCGCGCTCCTCGTCGTCGCCGACGTCGCCGTTCTTGACGAGCTCCTCCAGGTGCTTCATCACGTCGCGACGGACGTTGCGGACGGCGACGCGCCCTTCCTCCGCCATGTGCCGAACGAGCTTGACGAGCTCCTTGCGCCGCTCCTCCGTGAGCTGCGGGATCGGCAGGCGGATGACCTTGCCGTCGTTCGACGGGGTGAGGCCGAGGTCAGACTCCTGAATCGCGCGCTCGATCGACTTGATCGAGCTCGGGTCGAAAGGCTGGATCGTCAGCAGCCGCGGCTCGGGCACGTTGATCGTCGCCATGTTCTTCAGCGGCGTCGGCGTGCCGTAGTAGTCGATCTGGATGCGGTCGAGCAGCGCCGCCGATGCGCGCCCGGTGCGGATCGAGTTGAAGTGCTCGTGCGTCGCCTCGACCGACTTGTCCATCCGGTCGGTCGCGTTCCGCACGAAATCGTCGATGGCCGTCATCTGAGTGCTCCTTCGCGGACGCTGGAGATGATCGTCCCGACGTGCTCGCCGTGGACGACGCGGGCGATGTTCCCCGGGACGAGCTCGAACACGTGGATCGGAAGCGAGTTGTCCATGCAGAGCGACAACGCCGTCGTGTCCATGACGCGGAGCCCCTGTTCGATCGCCTGCAGGTGCGTGAGCTCGGGCAGGAACTGCGCGTCGGGCTCGGTGCGCGGGTCCCCGTCGTACACGCCGCGGACGCCGTTCTTGCCCATCAGGATCGCCTCCGCGTCGATCTCGAGTGCGCGCAGCGCCGCGGCCGTGTCGGTCGTGAAGTACGGGTTCCCGGTTCCCGCGGCGAAGATCACGACGCGGCCCTTCTCGAGATGGCGGATCGCGCGGCGGCGGATGTACGGCTCCGCGACTTCGCGCACGTGCAACGCGGAAAGGACTCGGGTGTCGGCGCCGTTCCGCTCGAGCGCCTCCTGCACCGCGAGCGAGTTGAACACCGTCGCGAGCATGCCCATGTAGTCGCCGGTTGCGCGGTTCATGCCGGCGGCCGTGCCCGACATGCCGCGGTAGATGTTCCCGCCGCCGATGACGAGCGCGATCTCGAGACCGAGGCCGCGCACCTCGACGAGCTCCCGCGCCAGTGCATCGACCGTCGGCGCGTCGACGCCGAACTCGCGCGGGCCCATCAGGGCCTCGCCCGAGACCTTCAGCAGCACGCGGCGGAATGCGGGCACTAGCCGACCGAGAACCAGGCGTAGTCGACGAGCTCGAGGCCGCCGTTCTTCAGCGCCTGCGCGACCGTGAGGTTCGTGTCGTGGATCCATGCCTGCTCCTCGAGCACCGACTCGGCGTAGAACCGCTTGTTCAGCATCCCCTCGACGATCTTCTCGCGCACGTTCTCCGGCTTGCTCGTCACCTCGTCGGAGTTCTGCAGGATCTCGCGCTCGGCGGCGATGAGCTCCGCAGGCACCTCCGTGCGCACGCGGTAGGTCGGCCGGCCGAAGGCGATGTGCAGCGCGAGCTCGCGCGCCGTACCCGGCTGACCCGCCTTGACCTTCAGCAGAACGCCGATCTTTCCGGGCGGATGGACGTAGGAGACGAACGACTCGCCGTGCTCGGCACGCATGCGCCGCGCGCCGACGACCTGGATGTTCTCGCCGAGGCGGCCCGAGAGGTCCGCGCGCCTGGTCTCGAGCATGTCGAGCGAGCTCTCGCCGCGGTCGTGCACCTCGCGCAGCACGTCCTCCGCGAAGGCGCGGAAGTCCTCGTTCTTCGAGACGGGCTCCGTCTCGCATGCGACGGCGACGATCGTGCCGTGCTGGTCGTCGGACTCGACGAGGACGATGCCCTCGCTCGTCGTCCGCCCGGCGCGCTTCGCGGCGGACGCCATGCCGCGCTCGCGCAGCAGCTTCACGGCCTCGTCGAAGTCGCCGCCGGTCTCCTGCAGCGCGCGCTTCGCATCCATGATCCCGGCCTGGGTCGCCTCGCGCAGCTCGCGCACCATCGACGCGGAGATGTCGGTCATTCCGTCTCCTCGGTCGTCGTCGCCTCGGGCTGCGGCTCCTCGGCGGCTGCCGCCGGGGCTCCCCCGTTCGTCTGTTCCTTTCGCTGCATGTCGCGCGTGCCGACCTTCTGCTTCCCGGTCTGGATCGCATCGGCGATCGCCTTCACGACCAGGGCACACGAGCGGATGGCGTCGTCGTTTCCGGGGATGACGTAGCTCGCTTCGTCGGGATCGCAGTTCGTGTCGACGAGTGCGATGACGGGCAGGCCGAGCCGCTTCGCCTCGCGAACGGCGAGCTGCTCCTTGCGCAGGTCGACTATGAAGACCGCGTCCGGCTGCCGCCGCATGTCGGCGACGCCGCCGAGATTCGCCTCGAGCTTCTCGAGCTCGCTCTCCATCGCGATGCGCTCGGCCGGCGGCAGCAGGTCGAGCTGCGACTCGGCCTTCAGTGCGCGCAGCTCGTGCAGCCGCTGGATGCGGTCCGAGATCGTGCGCCAGTTCGTCAGCAGGCCGCCGAGCCAGCGGTGGTTCACGTACGGCATGCCGACGCGCGTCGCCTCGTTCGCGACGGCGTCCTGCGCCTGCTTCTTCGTGCCGACGAAGAGGACGGAGCCGCCGCGCTCGGCGACGGCGCGCGCGAAGTCGTACGCCTCGTCGAGCAGCTGCTGCGTCTGCTGCAGGTCGATGATGTAGATGCCGCCGCGCTCGGTGAAGATGAACCGCTTCATCTTCGGGTTCCAGCGGCGCGTCTGGTGGCCGAAGTGGACGCCGGCCTCCAGCAGATCCTTCATGGATACGACGGGCATGTGTGCCCCTTTCTTCGGTTCGGTTGGCAGTTCGCCGGCGGCGGCTCGGTGGGGACCGCGAGGCGCGGCCACCGTCCACCTACCCGTTCGCCGGGTCGAGGTTCTGGACAGCGGTCATGGTACCGGCTCCCCGAGGGCGGCCAGATACGCGGCCAGGTCGTCGGGGAGCGGCGATTCGACCTCGATCAGGTCGCCCCCGAACGGGTGGGGGAACGCGAGGCGCGCGGCGTGGAGGAACTGCCGCCCGAGCCGTGCGTCCGGCGTCCCGTAGACGGGGTCGCCGACGACCGGGAGGTCGATTGCGCCGAGGTGCACGCGGATCTGGTGCATGCGTCCGGTCTCGAGCGTGACGCGGAGGAGCGTGTGAGCCGGGTACAGCCGTTCGACCTCGAAATGGGTCACGGCCTCGCGCGGCGTGTCGGTGTCGAGCGACACGCGCGTCGGGTCGCCGCGGTCGCGGCCGATCGGCGCTTCGATGCGTCCCGCGCGAGACTGCGGCCGTCCGGCGACGAGCGCCGTGTACGTTCGCTCGAGCGCGCGTTTCCGCACGAGGGTCGCGAGCCGCCGGTGCGCCTCCTCGGAGCGTGCGACGACGAGCAGGCCGGACGTGTCCTTGTCGAGGCGGTGGACGATGCCCGGGCGGTCCTCGTCGCCGCCCGCAAGCTCGTCGCGGAGCAGGTCGACGAGCGTGCCCGTGGTGCGTCCGGCCCCGGCGTGGACCACGAGCCCCGCCGGCTTGTCGACGACGAGCAGGTGCTCGTCGCGGTAGGCCACACGCGGCGTCGGTGTGTCCGCGGGAGGCGCCGTCTCTTCCGTGACGGCCGGGAGGACGAGCTCCTCGCCGCCCTCGAGCCGGTGGCTCTTCGGCCGCAGCTCCCCGTCGACGAGGACGCCGGCCTCGACGGCGCGTGCCGCGGCCGCGCGCGACCCCACGTGCCGCGCGAGAAAGCGGTCGAGCCGCTCCCCGGCAGCCTCCGCGGGCACGGCGATCCGTGTGGACGAATCGTCACGCATCCGGCGCAGTCCCGTCACGGTCCCGTTTCACGATGGGCACTAGGATCGCCTCCAGAGGGCGGCGGGTGCTTCCCCACCCTTGGGCGGGGCTGTCGCGCGCGCGTGGACCCCGAACGAGCGGTCCGCGCTCTGCTCGTCAGCGTGCGGCGACGTCGAGCGGGCGCCGGCGCGGCTGCTTCGGGCGGTCGGCGAGCACGAGGGCGACGAGGAGCACGCCCACGCCGATCACGATGAAGCTGTCGGCAAGGTTGAACGCGGGCCACCATCCGAAGTCGATGAAGTCGGTCACGTGCCCGAGCCGAACGCGGTCGACGAGGTTCGAGAGACTCCCGCCGATCAGCAGCCCGAGGGCCGCCGGCAGCACGGGATGTCGCGCCCCGGCGCGCGCGAAGAAGACGAGCATCCAGCCGACCGCGAACGCGGTCGCGAGCGTCACGATCGCCGTCGCCGAGGAGAACAGGCCGAACGCGATACCCGAGTTCTGCACGCGGTGAATCGTCAGCGGCCCCACGACGCGCACTGCGTCGTCGAGCTGCAGCTGCGACGTGACGATGTGCTTCGTCAGCTGGTCGCCGAGCACGGCCGCGCCGACGACCGCGGCGAGGCCCGCCCACTGCCATCGGCCGGCACCGCTCGAGCGCTCGACGACCGACACGGGCGCAAGGCCGTTCGTCGCGGAGCCCACGCGCACGTCGAGTGCCGGCTGGGACAGGTCGCCGCTCACTCTCCGCGGTCGGCGAGCCGCTGGTCGTCGATACAGAGGGTCGCCCACGGTCGGGCGCGCAGGCGCTCCTCGCCGATCGGCTTCCCGCAGCGTTCACACGCGCCGTAGGTTCCGTCCTCGATCTTCCCGAGCGCGCGGTCGATCTGGTCGAGGGTCTGCTGAGCGCCCTCGCCGAGTCCCTCGTCGAGCTCGCGGTCGAACGTGACCGTTGCCATGTCGCCGAGGTGGTTGTCGACTCCCGCGCCGGCGAGCTCGCCCACCGCGTCCTGCATGTTCCCCGGATTCTCCGGCGAGAGGTACTCGATTGCCTCCGAGATCCGCTGCCGCTCCTCCTCGAGGAGCGTGCGGAACTCACTCGTGTCCATCGTTGTCATGGCGCCTCCTTGCCCACTCGCGCCGTTGCGGAATCGAGGCGGCTTGCCGCCTCGTCGGCCGCGACGCCCTCCACGACGACCACCTTGTCGCGCGCAGCGTGCCCGGAAACGAGCCCCACTGCGCCGCGCGGAAGACCGAGCGCATCTGCGACGAGGCGCAGCACGACCTCGTTCGCGCGGCCGTCCTCCGCTTGCGCCGCGACGCGAACCTTCCACCCGTCTCCGTGTCGCCCGACGACTTCGGTCCGCACCGCGCCCGGGGCGACACGCAATCGAACTCGCGTCGACGTCACGCGGACAAGGTTACCCCGCCCGTGCCTCCGGCTCGCTGTGCGGACCTTCCACCCGGCGCACGGGACGCGGGAACTCGCGCGTGTCGTCGCGCCGCGGCCAGGAGTCGGGCTTGCGCTCGGGCGCCGGCTCCTCCGCGGGCGAACCGTGCGCGCTCTCCTCGACCATGCCGAGCGCCGCGCGGAGGAGCGCCTCCATGCGCCGCACCTCGGCCGCGAGGCGCGCGTGCTCACCCTGCGCGCCGCGCGCGATCGAGCGTGCTTCCTGGTGGGCCTCCGCGATGATCAGCTCGGCCTCGCGCTTCGCGTGCTCGCGCACCTCGGACGCAGCCTGCTCGGCCGCGACGAGCGCGTTGGCGAGCGACTGCTCCCGACGGCGGAGCTCCTCCGTCTGCTTCTCGAGCAGCTCGACGCGGTCCTCGAGCTCGCCGCGCTCACGCCAGACCTCCTCGAAGCTGTCGGCGACCTCGATGAGCAGCTGCTCGACGGCCTCGCGGTCGTATCCGAACAGCGACTTGCCGATGCGAACGTGCCTCAACTCGACGGGTGTGTACGGCATCTTCGTCCTCCTTAGTGGAATTTGCCGAGCACGAAGTCGACGAGTCGCGCAGCGGCGTAGACGGCGACGATCGCCACGATCGGCGAAAAGTCGATCGGCCCTGCGGCGAGCGGCAGCGTCCGGCGCCAGAGGCGCAGGTACGGCTCGCAGACGTCGTAGAGAAAGCGCTGCACCGGTCCCAGGGCCGACGGGAGGCGCAGCCACGACAGGAGCACGTACAGCACGAGCGCGAGCGCATAGACGCTCGCGAAGATGCTCACGAACTGCTGGACGTCCCCGATCGCGTCGAACAGCGGCATCTGGGCCACCGTTCGGGACGGCCCAGCCGATTCCTACGCTTGGTTGTAGAACCCGCCGCGCTCGAGCAGCTGTGCGCGCTGCTCGGCGCTGACCTCAACGTTTCGCGGCGTCAGCAGAAAAACCTTGTCGGCCACCCGCTGCATGCCGCCGTTCAGTGCGTAGGTCAGTCCGCTCGCGAAGTCGATCAGCCGTTTCGAGAGCTCGGAGTCGGCGCTCTGGAGGTTCAGGATGACCGGAATCCCCTGCTTGAACTTGTCGGCGATCTGCTGCGCGTCGTTGAAGCTCCGTGGCAGGACGAGGTGGACGCGGACCGAGTTCGGGTTCGGCACCGCCTCGATGTGCGGCCGGGCAGCGGCCGCGACGGCTCGCGCCCCACGCCCCCTCGGCGCCGCGAGCTCACGCCCCGACTCCGACTCCGTCCAGTCGTCGAAGTCGTGCGACCGCCGCCTCGGCGTCAGCCGGCGGACGTTCGGCCGGTCCCGGTAGCTCTGCTCGAGCGTCTCCTCGGCGGTGTAGAGCTCCTCGTCCTCGTAGAACTCCTCGTCCTCCTCCGCGATCCCGAAGTAGACGAGCGTCCTGCTCCACAGGTCGCCCAGGCTCATCCCCGAAAAGCCTAACGGCCGCTCCGGTCGCCGAAGAGGATGCTGCCCACGCGGACGTATGTGGCGCCCTCCTCGGCCGCCACGCGGAAGTCCTGCGTCGTCCCCATCGAGAGCTCGCGCAACCCGTGCTGCGCGGCAAGCTCTCGGAGCGATGCGAACCACGGCCTCGATGCCTCGGGATCGGCGGCCGCGGGGGGCATCGTGGAGAGTCCGACCACGCCGTCACGAAGAAACCCCGGCACCTCCTCCGGCGGGACGCCCGCCTTCGACACCTCGCCGGCGAGATTCACCTGGACGAGCGACGGCACCTCGAGCCGACGCGCCGTCGTCAGGGAGTCCACCGAGTGGACGAGGTCGCAGATCCGGTTCACGACCTTCGCCTTGTTCGACTGCAGCTTGCCGATGAAGTGCCAGCGGAACGCATCGCCGTACCGTGCGTGCTTCGCCTCGAGATCCTGCGCGCGGTTCTCACCGACGACGCGGACGCCGGCCTCGGCGAGGACCGCCATGTCCTCCACGCTCACGTACTTGGTCGCCGCGACGACGGTCACGTGCGGCCCCACCGCGGCACACACCTCTTCGTAGCGTTCGCGGATCTCAGCCGGCGACAGCACCGACGACCCCCTGCAGCCCACGACGCGGCCCCTCACGCCGGTGCGAGAAGAAGAGCTCGGGGTTGCAGCGCGTGCAGAGGTCGACGCGCTCGACCGTCGCGACGCCCGCGCGACGAAGCGCCCGCTCCGCCGCGGACCACAGGTCGAGGATGCGGTTGCGCGTCAGGTCCGCGTCGAATAGGTCCGACACCTCGGGCCCCACCTCGTAGCAGCACGGACCGACACCGGGACCGATTGCCGCAGCCTTCGCGTCGTCGCCGAGCGCAGACACCGCGGCCGCCACGATTCCCTCGGCGAGGCCGCGCCAACCCGCGTGAACGACGGCGAGCGCGGGCGTGCCGTCCGTCGCTGCGATCGCGATCGGGAGGCAGTCGGCGCCGAGCGCGAGCATCGGCAGTCCGGGCTCGTCCGACCAGAGGCCGTCGCCCGGTTCGTCACGGAGACCCGGCTCTGCGCGGTGCACCGTCGGCGAGTGGCGTTGCCGGTTCATCGCGAGGCGCGTGCCGTCGAGGCCGAGAGCGGCGCAGGCGCGCACGGCGTTGTCGCCGGCGCGCAGGTTGCCCTCGGCACGGGTCGTGAACCCGACGACGTACCCCGGCGCGTCCCAGAGGATCATCCGACGAGTCGTTCCCGCGCACGCGCGAGGAGCGCGTCGCGTCGATTGAGCTCGGGGTCCCCGATCACCGCGTCGAGGAGCTCGTCGAGCGCCCGGCCGAGGTCGGGTCCGGGCCGGTAGCCGAGCTCGATCAGATCGGTGCCGTCGACCGCGAGATCCGACAGGCGATGCGGGCTCGTCCGCTCCTGGGCGACGACGCGCCGGAAGTCGTCGACGCTCTGCAGCTTCGCGCGCACGGACGGCGTGTCGTCGCGGCCGCGCAGGTCGGCTTCCCAGTGGTCGAGGAGGTCGAGGACGAGGCCTTCCCCGTGCTCGGCGAGCAGCCGGCGCGCCTCGACGGCATCGCCACGCTCGAGCATGAACGGATGGAAGCGGACGATGCGCACGACGCGGGTGCGCAGGTCGTTCGGGTAGCGCAGCCGGTGCATCGAGGCGTCTGCGATCTCGGCGCCTGCGGCCGCGTGGTCCGACGCGCCGCCCGGCTTTCCGAGGTCGTGGAAGAGCGTCGCAAGGCGGACGCGCAGCGGCCTGCAGGCGTCCGCGGCCGCCTGCACGACCGCGAAGATGTGCTCGTCGAGCGTCATGTCGTGGTCGCCCGAGTGCGGGTCGAAGCCGATCGCAGGTCCGTACTCCGGCAGCATCGCCACGAGTACGCCTGTATCCCGCGCGAGACGAAGGGCCTTCGCCGGCTGCTCGCCGAGCAGGAGCTTCGAGAGCTCCCCCATGCCGTCCGAGGCGAGCCCGCCGCCGATGCGCTCGCCCGCGACGAGTTGCACGGAGTCGGCCCACTCGCGCATCTGCGCAACGGTTTCTTCGTCCGGGTCGAAGCCGAGCTGCGCGACGAAGCGAAGGCCGCGGACGAGCCGCAACGGATCCTCGCCGAAGCTGCCCGGGTGCACCGTCCGCAGACGCCGCGCCTCGACGTCGGCACGGCCGTCGAATGGGTCGACGAGCGTGTCGTCGGAGAGACGCCGCGCGAGCGCGTTCACGGTGAAGTCGCGGCGGCCGAGGTCCTCCTCGACCGTCGCCTCCGGGTCCACGACGATGTCGAAGTCGTGGCGCCCAGGGCCCGTCGACACCTCGCGCCGCGGCGGGGCGAGCTCGATGCCGGCGGGCACGAGCTCGCGGAGCTCACGCACACGCGGATGGAACCGTACGCCGACCGCGCGGCCCGCGACGACGAGCTCCTCGGTCCGCCCGTGCGGCTCGAGCCGTTCGCGCAACGTCGCGATGTCGACGCGCGGCACGAGGAAGTCCGCGTCCTTCGACTCGAGACCCAGCAACTCGTCGCGCACCGCACCGCCGACGAGGTACGCGTCGAGATCCAGGCCGGCGACGTACTCCTCGACCGCCTTCGACATCAGTCGGCGAGCGCGACCGCCTCGATCTCGACGAGCGCTCCCGACGGAAGCTTCGCCACTTCCACCGTGGAACGCGCCGGCGGCGCATCGCCGATGTGACGTGCGTACACCTCGTTCATCGCGGCGAAGTCGCCGAGGCTCTGCAGGAAAACAGTCGTCTTCACGACGCGGTCGAGCCCCGAGCCGGCAGCCTCGAGAATCGCGCGCAGGTTCGCGAAGACCTGCTCCGTCTGCTCGGCGACACCGCCGGGCACGAGGCCCTGCTCGCCCGGGCGCAGCGCGAGCTGGCCCGAGACGAACAGGAACCCGTTCGCCTTGATCGCCTGCGAGTACGGCGCACCCTGGAACGGCGCCGGCGCCGCCTCCGTCCGCACCACGTCCCTGCTCATTCGCCCCCTCCCTGCGCCGGGCGGCACGCCGAGCCGAGCGCCGCGCCGAGCGCCTTGAAGATCGCCGCGAGCACGTGCTCGGGCTCGCGGCCCTCGAGTACCCGGATGTGCACGTTCAGCCCCGCTCCCGCGGCGAGCTCGTGGAGAAACCGCGAGACGACGTCGGTCGCGAGCCCGCCGACGCGCTGCCCGGAGAAGTCGACGTTCGAGACGAGGAGCGGCCTCGGCGAGACCTCGATCGACGCGGACGCGAGCGCCTCGTCCGCCGGCAGCGTCGCCCAGCCGCGTCCGAACGCGCCGGGAGCGCGGAGAAGCTCCGCGAGGCCGATGCCGAGGCCCCGGCCCGCGGCGGCGACCTCCTCGTCGGCCTGGCTCGGCTCCACCTCGAGCGAGACCTGCAGCCGCGCGGTGTCCGCGAGCAGCCGGATCAGGTGGTCGAGAACGGGCAGGCCGGTCGCCACGTTGCTTTCGCCGCGCGACCCGAGCTCGATCTGCACGCCTGTCTGGGTCCCGGGCACCCGGTGAGCGTAGCGTCGGGGGCCGAGCTACCCTGCCGGTCGTGCCCGTGCGCACGATCATCCTGGTCGCCGCGGTCGCACTCGCCTCGCTCGCCGCGGCGGCCGGCGCATCCGCCGTCACCATCGCGAGCAGCCGGCTGACCGTGCTCGCCTCGCCGCCCGTTCCTGTCACGGTGTCGCGCAAGGACACGCGCCGCTCGTGCCAGGTTGCGGCGTCGAAGGCACGTGTGCGCCTGCCCGGGCCCTCCTCGGCGGCGGAAACCGAGCGCCGCGCCTCGACCGTTGCGTGTGAGCAACCGCCGCGCTCGAACCTCGGGCTGTCGGGTGCGTTGAAGGGCGCCGAAGCCGGCGCGATCGCGGTAGCAGGCTAGGCCGAAAGCAGTCCTTCCGCGACTTGCAAAGATGGGCCGAACGGCCCATGTCCTCGCGGGCGCGCGGGCCGACGCTTCGTACTGTGATGCGCCGCAGCGCAGCACTCGCCTTGGCGCTTTTCGCGTGCGCCGGAACGGCTGCGTCTGCGACGGCAGGACCCCCGCTCACCGTCCACTACTCGACGCCGGCGGCACTGCGCGGGCTCCACGTGACGATGCGCATCGCACCGCTCGGGATCGCCGAGGTCATCGGGGCCGACGCCGCGTCACTCCGCGCTCGTGCGGGTATCGACTGGGTCGAGCCGGCGGTAGCGCGGCGTCATCTCGGCTCCGCCCCCGTCTTCGCAGCGGGGCCGCCGACGGAATGGCAGTACGCGGCGACGCGCGCGAACCTGGTTCCCTCCTCCGTGCTGCGCGCAGCGTCGAGCGTGATCGTCGCGGTCGTCGACACCGGCGCGGACCTCACCGCGCCCGACATCGCCGCCAAGCAACCGCTCACCTACAGCGCGGTCACCGGAGACACCGCTGTAACAGACACCGTGGGGCACGGCACCTTCGTCGCGTCTCTTGCGGCAGGCGCGACGACGCGGAACGTCTTCGACGGCTTCGGCGGCGACGCGCAGCTGATGGTCGTGCAGGCGAACAGCAACGCGAACGACTTCACGGATGCGACGGAGGCCGCAGCGATCGTTTGGGCCGTCGACCACGGCGCGAGGATCGTCAACCTGAGCCTCGGAGGGCCCGACACCTCGCAGACCGAGCAGGACGCGCTCGCGTACGCCACCGCGCACGGCGCGCTGATCGTCGCGGCTGCAGGGAACGAGGGGCAGAACGACAACCTCGTCACCTATCCCGCCGCGCTGCTCGGGCCGAACGGGATTGCGGTCGGCGCGTCGACCGACACGGGTACACGCGCGCCGTTCTCGACCGCTGCGCCGTACGTCTCGCTCCTCGCCCCGGGCGTCTCGGTGCTCGGCGCGCTCTCCTCGACCGCGCCGACCACGGGATTCACGCGCGCGGAGATCGGGCGCGCGGGCGGACTCTTCGGCTACGGCACCGGAACGTCGTACGCGGCCCCGCAGGTCGCCGGAGCGGCCGCGCTCGTGTGGGCGGCCAACCCCGCGCTCACCGCGACGCAGGTCGTGCAGATCCTCGAGCAGACCGCGAGCCGGCACGGGACGTGGACGGCCGCCACCGGCTACGGAGTCCTCGACGTCGCCTCGGCCGTCGCCAGGGCCCTGGGGCGTCCCGCTCTCGGCTCGCCGCCGGTGCAGAGCGGTGCGATGACCTTGCAGTCCGTCGCCTCCGCGAAGGGCGTGCCGGCGATCCAGCTCGCGAGCGTGCGCTAGGCGACGCGTTCGATCGACGCACCGAGCGAGCGCAGGCGTTCGTCGATGCGCTCGTACCCGCGGTCGATCTCGCTCACGTTCCCGATCGTCGACGTCCCCTCCGCGCACAGGCTCGCGATGAGCAGTGCCATGCCCGCGCGGATGTCCGGGCTCGCCATGCGCTGACCGTAGAGCTTCGCCGGACCGTTCACGATCGCGCGGTGCGGATCGCACAGGATGATCCGCGCGCCCATCGACACGAGCTTGTCGACGAAGAACAGTCGGTTCTCGAACATCTTCTCGAAGATGAGGATCGTCCCCTGCGCCTGCGTCGCGACCGCAAGCGCGATCGAGGTCAGGTCGGCGGGGAACGCGGGCCATGGGCCGTCCTCGATCTTGGGAATCTGTCCGCCGAGGTCGTCGTGCACGACGAGCTCCTGCTCGGCCCGAACGTGCACGGAAGTGCCGTTCACCTCGACATGCACGCCGAGTCGCTCGAACACGGGCAGGATCGGGCGGAGGTCGTCGGGCGCCGTGTCCTCGATCGTGAGGTCGCCCCCGGTCACCGCGGCGAGGCCGATGAAGCTTGCGACCTCGATGTGCTCGGGCGCGACGGCGTGCGCGCCACCGTGAAGATGTTCGACGCCCGTGACCGTGAGGACGTTCGAGCCGATGCCTGTGATCTCGGCGCCGAGCGACACGAGGAAGCGACAGAGATCCTGGACGTGCGGTTCGCACGCCGCGTTGAGGATGCGCGTCGCTCCCGGCGTCAGCGAGGCGGCCATGACCGCGTTCTCCGTCGCCATGACGGACGCTTCGTCGAGGAAGATGTCCGCTGCCCTGAGGCGATCCGCGCGCAGCTCGTACCGGTCGTCGATCGTGACCTGTGCGCCGAGGCGCTCGAACGCATGGATGTGCGGGTCGAGTCGCCTCCGACCGATCACGTCGCCGCCCGGCGGCGGGACGCTCGCGCGTCCGAGACGTGCGAGCAACGGGCCGGCGAGCAGGAACGACGCACGGATGCGGTGCGCGAGATCCTCGTCGATCTCGTGCGTGACGATGGTAGCCGCGTGGATCCGGAGGGCGTTCGAGCCCGTCCACTCCACCTCTGCTCCGAGCTGATGCAGGAGCTCGGTCATCGTCTCGACATCGCGGATGCGCGGGACGTTCGTCAGCTCGACGGGGTCTTCGGTCAGGAGGCATGCCGCCATGATCGGCAGCGCGCCGTTCTTGTTCCCGGCCGCACGGACGCGTCCCGCGAGCGGGCGCCCGCCCTCGATGACGAACGATTCGGCTGCCGCGTGCCTGACGATGGTCGACGACACGACGGGCTATCGTAGCTGCCACTTTGGCGCCGACTCGTGAGCAGGCCTGGGAGACCCTGACGCGCTATACGCAGAGCCAGGCGCTGCTCCGTCACGCCCTCGCGGTCGAGGCGTCGACCGCGTTCTACGCGCGGAAGTTCGGCGAGGACGAGGAGCTCTGGCGGGTCACGGCGCTCCTGCACGACTTCGACTACGAGATGCACCCTACGCTCGACAAGCACCCGCAGGACGGCGCGCCGATCCTCCGCGAAGAGGGCTACCCCGAAGAGGTCGTCGAGGCGGTCCTGTCGCACGCCGAGCACCTCGGCATGCCGCGGGACACGCCGCTCAAGAAGACGCTCTTCGCATGCGACGAGCTGTCCGGATTCGTGCACGCGTGCGGGCTCGTTCGCCCGACGGGTCTCGAGGGTCTGACGCCGAGCTCGGTGAAGAAGAAGCTGAAGCAGCCGTCGTTCGCCGCCGGCGTGCACCGCGACGAAGTGTACGCCGGCGCCGAGGCCCTCGGCGTCGAGCTCGACGAGCACATCGCGAACGTCGTCTCCGCGCTGCAGCCGATCGCGCGCGAGCTCGGACTGCGCACCGCAGACGACGCGGCCTAGAACTCCGCCTCGACCGGGGCGTGGTCCGAGAGTACGAGCTCGCCGAGCTCGCGCTCCTCGGTGGGCCATACGCGTGCGTTCGCGTCGGCGCCGCGGACGAGGACCTGGTCGATCCCCGGCAGCGTTCCCGTGAAGCCGTCGAGTCGCGGCGTCGTGTTGAAGTCACCCGCGATGACGAGCGGCCCGGCGTCTCCGACCCACTCGAGGACCGCCGCGAGCTCGTTGTCCCCGCGCGGCGGGTTGGAGAAGTGGACGTTGACCACGACGAGACCGTCGAGGTCGACGCGTTGCGCGACGCGCGGCTCCGGCGCCGGGAGCGGAAGCTCTGCGTGGGCGACCACGCGCCGCTCCCTCGCGACGAGCACGGCGTTTCCCTGGCCGGCGAACGCGGAGCGGATGACGCCGTGGTGCGGCGCCGTCAGCGCGCGGCCGAGCTCCGCCGGGATCGGCAGCGGACCCAGGCTCGCGTGCCGCGCGAGCGCGGGGACGACGTGCATGTCCGCCCACGCACCGACGCGCGTCAGCGCCCACGCCGGTACCTCTTGCAGGCAGACGACATCGGGCCGATCGGCGGTGACGAGCTCGACCATCTCGCGGAGGTACGCACGGCGCCGCGGCGGGAGCGTGTTCCCGTGGAACAGGTTCCAGCTGCGGACGAGCACCGCGCTCTACTGTAGGCGCGGTGCGCGTCACCATCGCCGACCCGCCCGCGTTCACGCCGTGGTACGACCACGAGCTGGCCGCCGCGCTCGCGCGCGCCGGTGCAGACGTCGAGGTCGCGACGTCCCGCTTCCGCTTCGGCGACCTGCCCCCGGCGTCCGGGTACCGGCGGACGGAGCGGTTCTACCCGCTCTCGTCGCAACTCTTCGGCCGCTCGCGCGCCCGCCTGCCCGTGAAGGCAGCCGAGCACCTCGCGGTCGCGGCGTGGCTCGCCCGCGTGGGGACGGACGTCCTCCACATCCAGTGGCTCGCGCTGCCGCAAGTAGACGCGCGGATCCGGTTCCGCTCGCCCTCGGTTTTCACTGCACACGACCTGTTACCGCGGCGGAGCGCGGGCAAGCGTGAGCTCTGGCGCCGCGTGTTGCGCCGCTTCGACCGCGTGGTCGTGCACACGCAGCGCGGGCGCGAGACGCTCGCGGAGCTCGGAATCGACGCGCGTGTGATTCCTCATCCTGTGTATCCAAGTATGGCAACGCGATCGGACGACGGTCACACGCTGCTCGCGCTCGGCGTCATCCGTCCCTACAAAGGGCTCGCCGACGCGATCGAAGTCACGAGAC
>JAFAHG010000085.1 GCA_019237315.1 Actinomycetota bacterium | reverse complement strand
CGTGCTGCCGGGGATGATGACGGCCGAGGACATCGCCGAGGTCGTCGTCTTCGTGCTCGAACGGCCGCGGCGGTTCCGCATCCTCGAGACCGCGTTCCGGCCGGTCACCGAAGGGTCGTGGGGGTAGCGGCGAGGAACGCGTCCGCTTCGGCGCGTGTGAAGACACCGTTCCAGCACCCGAGCGCGGTGCACGCGGACCCGCCGAGGGTGCTGGCGTAACGGACCGTTCGTTCGACGTCCCAGTCTTCGAGGATGCCCGCGATCAGCCCTGCGGCGAACGCGTCGCCCGCACCGGACGGCTCGACAACCGTCACGCGCGGCGCAGGTACGTCGAAAGCCGCGCCGCCCGCGCGCACGTGCGCACCGCGGTCGCCGCACGTGATCGCGACGGCGCGCGCGCCGGCGTCGGTGAGCGCGCGCGCCTGAGCGGCGGGCTCGCTCTCGCCGGTCAGCGCTGCCGCTTCGTCGTCGTTCGGGATGAACCAGTCGACGAGCGGGAGCAGCTCCGCGACTGCGTCGAGCGAGGGCTTCGGCTCGGTCGGCACGACGACGTCGAGGACGATGCGCGCGCCGCGGGCGCGTGCGTCGCGCAGCCGTTCTGCGAGCTCCGGCTGGTGCAGACCGGGGAGGACCAGGTACCCGCCGACGTGGACGACGTGCGCGTGGACGGGCGGGATGTCGGCGGCGGTCAGCGCCGCGTTCGCGCCGAATGTGTGCACGAAGCGTCGGTCCTCGCCCTCGACGAGCAGCATCACCGTCTTCGACGTGCCGGTGTCCCGTGTGACGGCGACGGCGCTCGTGTCGATGCCACGCGTGTTCAGCTCGGCGAGCACGATCTCGCCGTAGGCGTCGTCGCCGACGCGCCCGCACACGGCCGCGGGGATGCCGAGCTTCGCGAGGTCGATCGCCGTGTTCGCCGCGCACCCGCCGGGTTGTGTGAGGAAGTCGCCGGTCGCCACGAGCGCGCCGGCGGCCGGGAGCCGCGGAAGCGGCGGCGGGACGATGTCGGCGACGAGGATCCCGACGCAGAGGACGGGCGCGGCCACGGTCAGCCCGGCGCGACGACCGTCGCGCGGCGGATCTGCGGGTCGGTCCACACGTCGAGCTCGTCGCGGCTCGTCGTCGAGAACTCGGTCACGATCGCGCCGTCGTCACCGGCCTGGAACCAGTGCAGCGTGTCCGGGGGAATCGTGTACTGGTCGCCGGGCGCGAGCACGACCTCGTGCCAGACGGTGAAGCTCGCGTGGTCGCGGTCGGAGATCCGTGCGCCCGGCGCCGCGGTCGGCTCACCTTCGACGTACAGGTACACGAGTCCGCGGCGGCAGCGGAACGTCTCCTCTTTCCCGGGTGAGCCGTCGACCGGGGGGTGCCGGTGCTCAGGGCACGTCTGACGCGGGAAGAGGACGAGCTCCTTCGC
The DNA here is from genome assembly GCA_019237315.1 of Actinomycetota bacterium. Taxonomy (GTDB): domain Bacteria; phylum Actinomycetota; class Thermoleophilia; order Gaiellales; family Gaiellaceae; genus PALSA-600. The sequence goes on along the minus strand of JAFAHG010000085.1, from coordinate 4,784 downwards.
GCACACGCGCTCGGTGTTGACGTAGACGACGAGCACGAGCCCGAGCTCGTCGAATCGCGACAACCCGAAGTCCGCGATCTCGATCGCGTCCTGCTCTGCGGGCGTGAGCACGACCGCGGCGTCGGCGAGCATCCGCGCAGCCCTCGCGCGCGCCCCCGCGACCTCGGCCGCCGTCAGCATCCGCCGATCGTACGGGGTCAGACCCTTAATGGTTGTGACAAGAGTGCAACAACACGAGCAAGGCGGTTGTCCGCCTCCCCGACGGTCGCCACCATGCGTGGATGCCGCGGAAACCTCGTCCGCAAGCAGCCGGAGCGACGTACCACGTGACCTCGCATTCAGTTCACGAAAACGCCTTCGTCCGTGATGACGTCGACCGTCGCCTGTTCCTCGACATCGTCGACGCGACCGTCGAGCAGTACGAGTGGGATTGCCTCGCTCTCTGCATTCTCGACACGCATTACCACCTGCTCGTGACGACCCGCCAGGCGAACATCGCGCTCGGGATGCAGTTCCTAAACGGCCGTTTTGCTCAGCTTTTCAACTTGCGTCACGGACGCCGCGGCCACCTGTTCCGCGAGCGCTACTGGGGCGGCCTGGTTGCGGTCGACGGGCACCTGGTCATGTCGCTGCGATACGTCGCACTCAACCCGGTCGCCGCTGGTCTCGCACGACATCCGTGCGACTACCCGTGGAGCAGCTACCCCGGGGTGGTCGGTGTCTCGCCGTGTTGGAGCTTCGTCGCCAAGGACAAGGTGCTCGAACTGTTCGGTCCGTCGCCGCACGGCGCACGTCGCCTGCGCGCGCTCGTCGAGGGCGATGATCCCGCCTCGCCGGCGCTCGTGTAGGCGAAGGGCGGGGTCAGACCCCGGGGTTGAGCGGTAGCTCCTCGGCGGCGTCCCGCGTGATGCGCCAGGCGCGGAGGTCGTCGTAGGCGAGGCCGTAGATCAGGAACACCTTGCCCGCCCAGAGCCCCGACAGCTCGCGGTCGGTGCGGGACGGGCGCGGTTCGGTTGCGGGATGCGAGTGGAAGACGGCGAGCTCATAGCCCTCGTCCTCGAGGAACCACACCTCCGGGTCGACGTCGAGCTCGTAGCGGTACGGCGACGCGAGCCTGTTCCGCCCGCGCACGTAGCGCTCCGCGACGCCGTCGCGGAAGACGAGCACGCCGCAGCATTCGTTCGGCGCCTCCTCGGCAGCGTGCGCGCGCAGCTCGGAGCGGATGGCGTCCGGGACTACCACCAGAACGAGCGCTCCATCGACGCCTCCACGTCCTCCGCCGTCCAGAAGTCGGCCGACAGGTACTTCCACCCGCCGTCGGCGAGCACGCACACGACGACCGAACCTTCCGCCAGCTCGCCCGCGACGCGCCGCGCGACGTGCACGACCGCGCCGGACGACACCCCCGCGAAGATCCCCTCGCGCTCGAGCAACGCGCGCACCGCCGCGACGGACTCCGCGTTCGAGACGAGCAGCTTCCGGTCGAGCTTCGACACGTCGAGGATCGGGGGCACGTATCCCTCCTCGAGCGAGCGCAACCCCATCACGAGGTCGCCCGGATGCGGCTCTGCGGCAACAACCCGGCACACGGGAAACGCCTCGCGCACCCGCGCACCGGTTCCCATCAGCGTGCCGCCCGTGCCGAGCCCCGCGACGAGCGCGTCGACGCGCGGCAGGTCGCGCGCGATCTCCGCGCCGGTTCCCTCGTAGTGGGCGCGCGGGTTCGCCTCGTTCGCGTACTGGAAGAGCATCACGTACCGCGAATCGGCCGCCGCCATCTCCTGCGCCATCCGCACCGCGCCGTTCGAGCCGCCCTCCGCCGGAGACTCGACGATCGTCGCGCCGTAGAGCTCGAGCAGCCGCCGACGCTCCGGCGTCGCGTTCGCCGGCATGACGCACGTCAAGTGGTGGCCGCGCAGCTTCGCGACGAGCGCGAGCGATATCCCCGTGTTGCCGCTCGTCGGCTCCAACAACTCCGTTCCCGGCGACAACCCCGCCGCGTCGACCATCGAGAGCGCGACGCGGTCCTTCACCGAGCCGGTCGGGTTCTCCCCTTCGAGCTTTGCGTAGATGGACACGCCGGGGGGTGACAGGTGCCCGAGCTCGACCAGCGGCGTGTTGCCGATCAGATCGAGGAGCGACTCAGCGACCACAGCCGCCCGCCATGGCGGGCAGCAGCACGACCGTCGAGTCGTCGCGCACGGGCACGTCGAGCCCGCCGAGCGTCCGCACGTCCTCGCCGTCGACGTACACGTTCACGAACGGCCGGATCTGCTCGCCGTCGTAGATCCGCTCGCCGAGTTGCGGCAGGCGCGACGAGAGATCCTCCAGCAGCTCGCGGACCGTCTCGCCGGACGCCTCGACCTCGCGCGCGCCGCCGGCCTCCTCGCGCAGGACGGGCGGAACCCGGACGACGCTCACCGCGAGCAGAACTCGACGTAGTCGATGTACTCGGTGATCGACGGTTCGTCGCCGCAGACGGGGCAGTTCGGATTGCGCTTGATGTGCATCTCGTCGAACTCGCCGCTCAGCGCGTCCACGAGCAGGAGCCTTCCCACGAGCGGATCCCCGCATCCCGCCGCGAGCTTGAGCGCCTCGTTCGTCTGCAGCGTCCCGACGATGCCCGGCAGGACGCCGAGGACGCCGCCCTCGGAGCACGACGGCGCGAGCTCGGCCGGCGGCGGCTCCGGGAACAGGCAGCGGTAGCACGGGCCGTCGTGCGGCTTGAACACGGTGACCTGCCCCTCGAAGCGGTAGATCGACCCGTACACGAGCGGGATGTCGCGCCACACGCACGCGTCGTTCAGGAGGTAGCGCGTGGGGAAGTTGTCGGTGCCGTCGACGACGATCTCCCAGCCGTCGTCGAGGATGCGGTCGATGTTCTCCGAGGAGAGGCGCTCGCGGTAGGTCACGACCTCGACGTCGGGATTCAGTCCTTCGATGCGCGCCTTCGCGCTGTCGACCTTCGGCGTCCCGAGCGTGTTCAGCGAGTGCGCGACCTGCCGCTGCAGGTTCGTCTCGTCGACGATGTCCGCGTCGACGATCCCGAGCTTCCCGATGCCCGCCGCCGCGAGGTAGAGCGCGGCCGGCGAGCCGAGACCACCGGCGCCGATCAGCAGGATCTTCGACTCGAGCAGCTTGAGCTGGCCCGCCTCGCCGATCTCCGGGATCAGCAGGTGGCGCGAGTAGCGCGTCCGCCTCTCGGGCGAGAGCGTGGTCGGGAGGACGATGTCGTAGCCGTTCCGCTTCCAGTCGGTGAACCCGCCGGCGAGCGAGACGACGTTCTCGTAGCCGAGCTCGCCGAGGGACTTCGCCGCGAAGGCGGAGCGCTCGGCCGATGCGCAGTAGAGGACGACGGGGGTCGAGCGGTCGGGCACGACGCCCTCGATCCGCGACTCGAGACTCCCGCGCGGGACGTGGATCGCCCCGGGCAGGTGCCCCTGTTCCCATTCTTCCTGGCGCCGAACGTCGATCCAGACGGCGCCGTCCATCGCCTGCGCCTCGCGCGCGTCGGCCTCCCGGATCCGGGCCTTCACCTCGCGCAGGAGCTCCCTGTAGGTCGGCATGGCTATACAAAGGATAGTGATGGAAACGGGGTTGCCGCTACTTTCCCTCCCGATGCCGCGCCGAAGCGTGCTCCTCGCGGTCGCGGCCGCGGCCGTCCTTGCCGTCGGCGCCGTCGTCGGGGTGACGCTCGCGACGCGGCAGACGCCGCAGCAGCCCAGGCCGCTCGCCGGAAAGCCCCCGGTGCCGCAGCCGCTCGCGACGCCGGCCGCCGCGCAGATCCGCGCCGCGTTCGCCACCTGGCCGCACGGGACGGTCGACACGATGGAGCGCCTCGCGGGTGAGCGGCCGAGGGACGCGACGGTGCAGCTCTGCCTCGGGATCGCCCTTCTGTACGGCGGCTACGACGGCGACGCCGAGAGTGTCCTCCGCAGCGCGAAGAAGCTCGGGTTCGACACGATCGTCGAGGTGCAGGCCGACGGGCTCCTGCATCCGCAGTACTTCCCCGGCGACCCGCCGTTCGCCTACTCGGGCCCGGACAACCTGCTGCAGCGCGGTGTCGCGCTCCAGTCGGAGGGCCACCAGCACTCCGCCGAGCGGCTCTTCCTGCAGGCGGCGCATCTCCATCCCGACGACCCCGAGGCGCAGGTCGCAGCGGCCGTCGGCCGCTTCGACAAGGACTCGGTGACGCCGGCGTTCGCACACCTCGGGCCGCTCACGGCGCGCTTCCCGAAGAGCCAGGCGGTGCGCTACTACCTCGGCCTGCTGCTCGCCTGGACGGCACAGCGCGACAAGGCCGTCGAGCAGTTCAGGGACACCGTCGCGCTCGGGCCGGGAACGCCGCTCGGGCGGAGCGCTGCGGACTTCCTCAAACGTTTGGGCCAGGTTAGGACTGCCCCACCGAAAAAATGAGCCGCATGGCCTATGCATCCGTCCGGCGGTGCTGCAAGAGTGCCGCATCCGCGCGACGAGGACTGGATGGGGTGGGGCGTGAGCGAACCGCTGACAGGCGACGATCTGCCGTTCTACGACGACGACGAAGGCTTCGACGACGCCGAGGCCGAGCCGGAGGACGACGACGCCGACGAGATCGAAGAGGTCGACGACTCGGCCGACGAGGAAGAGGCGCTTACGGTCGAGATCTCGACCGATTCGCTGCAGCTCTTCCTGAAGGACATCGGCAAGGTCGATCTGCTGACCGCGGCGCAGGAGGTCGAGCTCGCGAAGCGCATCGAGCGCGGCGACGACATCGCCAAGCGCCAGATGGTCGAGGCGAACCT
>JAFAHG010000032.1 GCA_019237315.1 Actinomycetota bacterium | reverse complement strand
CGCAACGGGTCTTCAGCCGCTGATGCTCAACCCCGGCTCCTTCAAGGCGTACGACGTGCGCGGCATCTATCCGGCCGACCTCGACGAGGAGGGGGCCTACGCTGTCGGGCGCGCGTACGTGGAGCAGTTCGAACCGCGACGAATCGCGGTCGGCCGCGACATGCGGCTCTCGGCTCCGGCTATGGCCGCGGCCGTCGTCGCGGGGGCCGCGGACGGCGGCGCGGACGTCGTCGACCTCGGGATGGTCGGGACCGAGATGGTGTATTTCGCGGTCGGCGAGATCGGACTCGACGGCGGTATCGCCGTCACGGCGTCGCACAACCCCCGCGACTACACCGGGATGAAGATCGTGCGCCGCGGTGCGCTACCCGTCGGGAGCGAGTCGGGGCTGATCGAGATCCGCGACCGCGCGCTGCGCGCCGAGTGGCGGGACGCGACGCGCGGATCGGTCGCGACCGAGGACATCTGGGACCGCTTCGTCGAACGGGTTCTGTCGTTTGTCGACGTCGATGCGATCCGCCCGCTCCGCGTCGTGGTCGACGCCGCGAACGGGATGGCCGGCGTCATGCTTCCACCGGTTCTCGCGCGACTGCCGCAGGTCGAGGCCATGCGGTGCAACTTCGAACCGGACGGTTCCTTTCCGAACCACGAGCCGAACCCGCTGCTCCCCGAGAACCGCAAGTTCATCATCCGCGCGACGCGTGAGGCGGGCGCCGACTTCGGGGTCGCGTACGACGGCGACGCGGACCGCTGCTTCTTCGTCGACGACACCGGCGAGTTCGTGCCGGGCGACTTCACGACCGCGCTCTTCGCGGAGACGATCCTCCAGAAGGAGCCGGGCGGGAAGGTGATCTACGACGTGCGCGCGTCGTGGGCGGTGCCGGAGGCGATCGAGCGCGCGGGCGGCACGCCGCTCGTCAACCGAGTCGGCCACTCGTTCATCAAGCAGCGGATGCGCGACGAGGGCGCCGTCTTCGGCGGCGAGGTCTCGGCGCACTACTACTTCCGCGACTTCTCGCAGGCGGACTCCGGCGTCGTCCCGTTCCTGCTCATGCTCGAGCTCGTCTCGAGGCGCGGGCGGAAGCTCAGCGAGATCCTCGCGCCGCTGCGGTCGCGCTACTTCCTGACCGGCGAGATCAACACGCCGGTTCCCGACGTGGCGCTCAAGCTGCAGCAGCTCAAGGAGCACTTCGGCGTCGAGGGACGCGTGACGCACCTGGACGGCATCTCGGTCGACGCCGCGGAATGGCACATGAACGTCCGGCCCTCGAACACGGAACCGCTTCTGCGGCTGAACCTCGAGGCGCGGTCGCAGGAGCTGATGGAGCGGAAGCGCGACGAGGTGCTCGCGCTGATCCGTGCATAGATCGTCACGCTCTTTTCGCAGAGCCGCCACGGACACGTCACACCTCACCGGGTAAGGTTCGGGCTGGGTTGCGGGTGGACCCCCCGGTGGGTGGGGTGCGGACCGTCGCGGGCCGCTCGTGGGCGGGGACTACGATCGAGCGGTGATCGAGTTCGGGCACGAGAGCGACCGCAAGCCTCCGTTCCGCTACGCGGCCTACACGCGCGTCGGGTTCTCCGACACCGACGCCCAGGGGGTCGTCTACTACGGTCGCTACATGCCCTACTTCGACCTCGCGCGCACCGAGTACCACCGGCACCTCGGACACCTCACGATCCGCGGGGAGTTCGCGATGCGCGCGTCGAGCGTCGAGTACCACGCACCCGCACGCTTCGACGACCTGCTCGAGGTCTTCGTCCGCGTCGAGCGCATCGGCACGACGAGCGTGACGTACGACCATGCCGCCTACCGCATCGACGACGCAGGCGACACCCTGATGGCGACCGCGAAGCAGACGCTCGTCCTGATCGACCTCGCGAACCGCCGACCTGCGCCCATCCCGGAGTCCTTCCGGGAACAGGTACAGGCGTTCGAGGGATGAGCACCGTCCCCGCGGTCGAGCGTGTCCTCGCGGAGGTCGAGGACCCGGACGACGCGCTGCGCGGAGTCGTCGCCGCGCTCGTCGACGCAGGCTGCGCGTGGGCCGGGATCCTCTTTCGCGAGGACGAGGGGCTGGTCCTCGGGCCGAGCGCCGGCAACGAGCAACCCGGCGGGCGAACCCGCACGCCGGTCGTCTATCAGGGCGCCGAGGTCGCGGAGCTCGTCGTCGACCGGCCGACCGACCGGGCCGAGCTCGAGCGGGTGGCGTCCCTGATCGCCCTCCACTGCCTCGTCGGCTGGGACACCGACGGCGTGGCGTGGGAGGAAGTTAACTAGGCGTGACGCGGTAGGCGTCGAAGACCGAGTCGATCCCGCGCAGCGCGTTCATCAGCGAGCGCAGCGACTTCACGTCTCCGACCTCGGCCACGTACCAGTTCTTCGCGAGCTGGTCCTCGACGACGCCCCCGTACGACACGATATTCGCACCGTGCTCCGCAAACGTCCGGGCGACGTCCTCGAGCAGGCGCGGCCTGTCCCACGAGTCCACCGCGATCTGCACGCGGAACGACTTCGTCGCGTCGCCGTCCCACTCGACCGGCGTGAACCGCTCCTCGTTGCGCCGCAGGGTCTTCACGTTCGGGCAGTCCTCGCGATGAATCGTGATGCCCTTGCCGAGCGAGATGTAGCCGACGATCGGGTCGCCCGGCACCGGCGTGCAGCACTTCGCAAGGCGCACGAGCACATCCTCCACGCCCTGCACCACGACTCCCATGTCGCTGCTCGCAACGGTGCGCCGCTCCTTCGGCTGCTTGACGATCGGCGCTTCTTCGGCGACCTGCTCCGTCTTCAGCCGCTGGATGACCTTGTTGACGATCGCGCCGGACTGCAACTTGCCGGAGCCGAGCGCGAGGTAGAAGTCCTCCGCCTTCTTGAAGCCCGAGTCGCGGATCACCTGCGCGAGCACCGCCGAGCCGCGCAACTTCGCATACGGCAGGTTCTGCTGCTTCAGCGCGTACTCGAGCGCCTCGCGGCCCTTGTGCTCCTGGTCCTCGCGCGTCTCGCGTGAGAACCACTGGCGGATCTTCGACCGCGCACGCGACGACTTCGCGAGCGACATCCAGTCACGTGACGGCCCGCGGCCCTGCTTCGACGTGAGGATCTCGACGAAGTCGCCGTTCTGCAGCCGGTAGTGCAGCGGCACGATGCGGCCGTTGACCTTCGCGCCGACGGTGCGGTGACCGACGTCCGTGTGCACGGCATACGCGAAGTCGATCGGGGTCGAACCGGCAGGCAGCGTCTTCACCTGGCCTTTCGGCGTGAAGACGTGCACCTCGTCCTCGAAGAGGTCGGTGCGGAAGTTCTTCATGAACTCGCGCGGGTCGGCCTCGTCCGCGCCGACGTCCATGAGCTGCTCGACCCACTGCGCCCATTCCGCGTCGGCGACCTTCCGCCCCCGCTTGTAGAGCCAGTGCGCGGCGATACCGTATTCGGCGGTCGCGTGCATCTCGCGCGTCCGCACCTGGATCTCGAGCGGCCGCCCCTGCGG
>JAFAHG010000124.1 GCA_019237315.1 Actinomycetota bacterium | reverse complement strand
CCGAGACCGCGAGCGTCTCCGCCCCGATCCGCTCCGCGAAGGGAAGCAGGTCCTCCTCGGCGATCCAGAGCCGGATCCGGTCGGTCACCTCGAGCCCCGAGTCCTTGCGCAGCTTCTGGACCGAACGGATCAGGTCGTTGACGCGCGCCTCGAGGACAAGCTCGTCGTCGAGCCTCGTGTCGAGGGCGACCGTGACCGTCCCGTCGGTTGCGACGGCCCACCCCTCGCGGCCGATCCGCTCGACCAGCACCTCGTCCGGCTCGAGCACGTAGCCGTTCACCTGGAAGCGCCCGCCCTCGAGCTCGGTGAACTCGCCCGCCGCAAGCGCCTGCTGCACCTCCCGCAGCGACTTCCCGAGCTTCGGGCCGAGCACCGGCAAGTTCGGCTTCACGCGCAGCTCCGACGCCTCGACCGCGGCGAACTCGACCTGCTTGACGCGCAGCTCGTCGGCGATCTCCTCCGCGTGCTCGCGTGCCGCGGGGGCGCCGTCGACGACAAGCCGCCGCAACGGCTGCCGCAGCTTCAGCCCTGACGTCGAGCGCGCCTGCCGGCCGAGCTCGACGACGCGGCGCACCTCCGCGATCTCCGCCAGCAGCCCCTCGTCCGGCGCCGCGACCTCCGGCCACCCGGCGACGAAGATCGACGACCCGTCACCGACGAGGTTCCGCCACAGGTGCTCGGTGAGGAACGGCATGACCGGCGCGATCACGCGCAGCGACTGCGCGAGGGCGTACCAGAGCGTGCGGAACGCCGCATCGTCGTAGGAGTAGAACCGGCGGCGCGACCGCCGGATGTACCAGTTCGAGAGGTCGTCGACGAACGAATCGAACGCGCGGATGACGTCGACGGTGAGAGTCGCCTCGTACGCGTCCGTCGCCTCGCGCACGAGTGCGTGCGTGCGCGCGACGAGCCACCGGTCGAGCGGTCGCTCCGCCGAGGGGCCGCCGTCAAGGTCCGCAACGATCGGCGTGAAGCCTTCGATGTTCCCGTAGTCGACGAGGAACTTCGCCGAGTGCCAGAGCGTCAGCAGCTTGCGTTTGATCTCGTGCCCGGGCCCGAAGCCGAACAACAGGTTGCGGTCCGGTGGCTGCGCGCAGTACTGCCAGCGCATCACGTCCGCCCCCATGCGCGCGAATGCGTCCTCGGCGTCGATCATGTTCCCCCACGAGCCGTGCATCTCGCGGCCGTTCTCGTCGAGCATCTTCTCGTAGCCGAGGACGCGCTTGAACGGCGCGCGGCCGACGAGCACGACCGACATGAAGAGCTGCGAGTAGAACCACAAGCGGATCTGCTCGCGCATCTCCGTCACCCAGTCGGCGGGGAACCACTCCTCCCAATACGCGTTGTCGGGGAGGTCCGCCCGCGTCAGTCCGCGCGCCGCTCCCGTCGCATAGCCCTCGGGAACGAACTCCTCGTTCTGCCAGCCGAGCGTCGAGAACGGCACGATCCCGGCGTCGAGCCACACGTCACCGACCTCGACGACGCGGTTCACGGTCTCGCCGCATTTCTCGCACCGGATCGGCACGCGGTCGATCCACGGCCGGCGCAGCTCCTCGAGCTGCTCGAACCCCGACACCGCGCGCTCGCGCAGCTCCTCCTTCGACCCGATCACGTTGCGGTGTCCGCAGTCGCAGACGTAGAACGGGAGCGGCAGTCCGTAGTAGCGGCGACGCGAGATGTTCCAGTCGCCCATGTTGCGCAGCCAGTCGTCCATGCGCTTTCCCATGTACGCAGGCACCCATTCGACGGTGGCGTTCGCGTCGAGGAGCGCCTGCCGCACGCCCTCGACGGAGATGAACCAGTCGTCCGACAGCCGCCAGATGAGAGGCGTGTCGCAGCGCCAGCAGTGCGGATAGGCGTGCACGTACGTCTCGGAGGCGACGAGGAACCCCGTCTCGCCGAGCCGGCCGGTGATCTGGTCCGCGACCTCTGCGGTCGACAGTCCGTGCAGCCAGCCGTAGTCGTCGTAGAAGCGCCCCGCTTCGTCGACCGGCGTCAGCACCGGCAGGCCGAGCTCGCGCGCGAGCTCGAAGTCCTCGCCGCCGCAGCCCGGCGCGATGTGGACGATGCCCGTGCCTTCCTCGAGCGACACCTCGTCCCACGGCACGACCTGGTGCTCCACCGTCGTGCCCGGGCCGAGCTCGTCGAACGGCCCGCGGTAGCGCAGCCCGACGAGCTCGCTTCCGCGCACTCGCTCGACGAAGTGCTCGTCGGGATAGCGCGCGACCGCGACCCACTCGCCGTTCTCGCGCCGGCCGTACTCCGCCTCCGGGTTGACGGCGGCGGCGACGTTGGCGGGCAGCGTCCACGGCGTCGTCGTCCACACGACGACCGACTGCCCCGGCCGGTCGAGCAGTGGGAAACGGACGAAGAGCGACGGGTCGGACTTCTCCTGGTACACGCCCGACTGCGAGAGCTCGTGCTGCGAGAGCGACGTGCCGCAGCGCGGGCACCACTCGGTCGAGCGGTGGCCGACGTACAGCCAGCCGCGCTCGTCGACGAATTTCAGGAAGCGCCAGATGTACTCGATGTTCGTGTCGCTGAACGTGAAGTAGTCGTTGCCCCAGTCCATCCACTGGCCGAGGCGCTTGCATCCCCGGGTGATCTCGGTCGACGACCAGACGACGACGTCGCGGCAGCGCCGCGCGAAC
>JAFAHG010000218.1 GCA_019237315.1 Actinomycetota bacterium | reverse complement strand
CGCATCCCGTCGATCTCCGCAGACCCGGCACGCGCAGGTGACGTCGTTCGCGCCGGCGAGTGGGTGCGGGACTTCGTCCGCGCGGCCGGCGGCGAGGCGGAGGTCGTCGACTGGAACGGCCAGCCGCTCGCGATCGGCGAGATCCGCGCCTCCCGCGACGCGGAGAACGTCCCGACGATCCTCTGTTACGGGCACTTCGACGTGCAGCCGCCCGACCCGCTCGAGCTCTGGCACAGCCAGCCGTTCGAGCCGGAGATCCGCGACGGGTACCTCTACGCACGCGGTGCGGCGGACGACAAGGGGCAGCTATACATGCTGCTCGCGGCGGCGCGCGAGCTCGCGCAGGCAGGGGAGCTGCCCGTCAACATCCGCTTCGCGTGCGACGGGGAAGAAGAGACGGGCGGCCACTCGATCGTCGATTTCATCCAGGCCGACGAGCGCGGCGCCGACGCTGCGATCGTCTTCGACGGCGGCATGATCAGCCGGGACGTTCCGTGCTTCAACGTCGCGGTCCGCGGGTTGAACTACTTCCACGTGACGCTCCGCACGGGGGAGCGCGATCTCCACTCGGGCGTGTACGGCGGCGCAGCACTGAACGCCGGACACGCGCTCATCCGAATGCTCTCCGGGCTGATCGCGAGCGACGGGCGTCTCGTCGAGCCGCTGCGCGAGGGGATCGTGCCCCCGACCGAGGAAGAGCTCGCCGGATGGCGCGAGCTTCCGGCCGGCGCGAGCGAGCTTGCGGACCAGGGTGCGCGCCCGGCGGACGCCGTAGCCGCGGCCGAGTTCTACCTGCGCACGTTCGCGGAGCCGACGTTCGAGGTGAACGGCATCGAAAGCGGCTCGCCGCACCTGCAGAAGACCGTGCTGCCCGTGGTCGCCGTCGCGAACGTCTCGACGCGGCTCGTCGCGGATCAGGACCCCGATCGGATCGCTGCGACGGTCGAGCGGTTGCTGCGGGAAGCGGCGCCGGAAGGAGCGGAGCTCGAGATCGAGCGGTGGTCGTCGTCGCCGCCGGGGCTCGTGTCCCCGGACGCGCCGGCGATCAAGCTCGCGCAGGACGTATTCGAACGCGTGGTCGGGCGACGACCGTTCCTTGTCCGCACGGGCGGCACGATTCCGCTCGTACCGGCGCTCTCGGCCAGAGGAATCCCGGCGATCGTCACGGGGTTCCTGCTGCCCGACGGACAGATCCACTCGCCGAACGAGCGGCTCGTCGCCGACTACGTGCCGCTCGGGATCGAGACTGCCCGCGAGCTCTATCGCGAGCTGGCGTCGCTCCCGCGCTGACGGCTACCAGGGCGGCGGGTTGTGGGTCCAGCGTCCAGCGAGCATCGTCGCGACGACGCGTGACTCGCTCGCGTCGAGCACGGTGAGGTCCGCCGCGTAGCCCGGGAGGAGCCGGCCGCGCCGTCGTGCGTCGCCGACGACCTCGGCCGGAGCGACCGTGATCGCCTCGAGCGGAGCACCGTCGCGCAGCGGGTCGACGTCGGCGAGCGTGCGGCCGGAGGCGTAGGCGTCGCCGAGCGGCCGCTCGTCGCCGAGCCGCAGGAGCTCGCTCCCGAATCCCGGCCGGAGCCCGAGCGCGGAGAGGGATTCCCACGCGCGCGCGGGGAGGATCTGCCAGACGCGGAGCGTGAGCGCGCCGCTCGCCGCGAGCTCGGCCCACGTCTCGAGACCGTCGAGCGCGTGGATCGCGGTCACGCCGCGCGAGGCCGCGACCTTGAGCGCGGCGCGAGGATCGTCGCCCGCGAAGACGCGCGCGTCGTTGAGGCCGGGCACGACGACGCGGCCGCCGAGGTCGATCGTCTCCGGCGAGGCGAGTGCGGTCTCGTGGACGCCGACTCCGCCCGCGATCCGGTCGCCGGCAACCGCCAGCGCCCGCGCGGTCGGCAGCCCCGGGTCGAGCGTGCGGATGACTCCGTTCTCGAGGATCACGCCGCGCGAAATCTAGGCCGCGCACGCCGTGGACGAAGATTCTCGAGCTCGGGCGCGCTTCAGCGGGCGGCGACGAGCAGCAGCGTCATCGCCGAGACGGCGACCGTGGAGGCCGCGAGCACGAATGCGAACGGGAGGAACATGCGCCGGTTATCGGCAGGCGGCGGCATAAACTCAACCCCCGTGCTGAGCCCCGAGCAGCGCGAGATTCGAGACCTCGTCCGCACGCTCGCGCGGGAGCGGATCGGCCCGCGGGCCGCGGAGATCGACAAGTCGGCCGAGTTCCCGTGGGACGTCGTCGACCTCTACCGCGAGAACGGGCTCTTCGGGCTCCTGTTCGACGAGGAGCACGGCGGCGTCGGTGCGAGCGCGCTGATGACGCTCGTCGCGATCGAGGAGGTCGCGAAGGTGTGCGCGACGAGCGCGCTCATCCTCGCGGTCCAGGAGCTCGGCTCGCTCGCGATCAAGCTCGTGGGCACCGACGACCAGAAGCGGCGCTTCCTGCCGAAGCTCGCGTCGGGGGAGTGGCTCGCGGCCTACGCGCTGACCGAGGCCGGCTCGGGGTCGGACAGCGCCGCGATGCGCACGACGGCGCGCCGCGACGGCGACGAGTACGTCATCGACGGGGCGAAGCGCTTCATCACGAACGCGGGCGTAGCGCACGTGTACGTGTGCTTCGCGCGCGCCGACGACGGCATCTCGGCGTTCGTCGTCGAGGCAGACGCGCCCGGGTTCCAGGTCGGGCGCATCGAGCCGAAGATGGGGATCAAGGGCTCGACGACGGGCGAGATCCTGCTCGACGGATGTCGCGTCCCGGCGGACAACCTCCTCGGCGAAGAGGGCGAGGGCTTTCACGTCGCCATGCAGGTCCTCGACCGCTCGCGTCCGGGTATCGCCGCGCAGGGCCTCGGGCTCGCACAGGGTGCGACCGACTACGCGCTCGAATACGCCAGGACCCGCGAGACGTTCGGCGAGCCGATCGCCCGCCATCAGCTCGTCGCCGGGATGCTCGCCGAGATGGAGACGAAGTGCGAGGCGGCGCGTGGTCTTCTCTACCGTTGCGGCGCGGCGATCGACGAGGGTGCGACCGGTCCCGACCTGACCAAGCTCTCCGCGATGACGAAGCTCTTCTGTACCGACGTCGCGATGGAAGTGACGACGGACGCGGTGCAGGTGCTCGGCGGCTACGGGTACATCCAGGAATACCCCGTCGAACGCATGATGCGGGACGCGAAGATCACGCAGATCTACGAAGGAACGAATCAGATCCAGCGCCTGGTGATCGCGCGCGAGATGCTGAAGGAGCAACGCGCATTTCTGCTCGCGTCGAGCTGACGAGCGCCGACCGGGTCCTCTTCCCGGACGACGGCATCACGAAGGGCGATCTCTTCGAGTACTACGACGCGATCGCCCCGGCGATCCTGCCGCACCTGCGCGACCGGCCTTTCACGATGAAGCGCTGGCGCGAAGGCCTGGCCGGCGGCTCGTTCTTCCAGAAGCAGGCGCCCAAGGGCATGCCGGACTGGATCCCGACGCGCACGTTTCAGACCTGGCCGCGCGAGGGCGGCACACGCATGGTCGACTTCCCGCTCGTCAACTCGCGCGACGCGCTTCTCTGGATGGTGCAGATGCACTGCATCGACATGAATGCGTGGTACTCGCGTATCGACAAGCCGGATCGTCCTGACTTCGTGCTCTTCGACCTCGATCCGCCGGACGGGGAGTTCGCCCTCTGTGTACGCGTCGCGCACCTGATCCGCGGTGCGCTCGAGGAGTTCGGGCTCGTCTCGTACGTGAAGACAAGCGGCGCCGACGGCATCCACGTTCTCGTTCCGATCGCGCGGCGGCACGGCTACGACGAGACGTACCGGTTCGCGGAGCTGCTCGCACGCAAGCTCGAAGCGGAGCATCCGGGCGAGGTGACCACCGAGTGGCTGAAGCGCAAGCGAAGCGGCGTCCTCGTCGACCATCGCCAGAACGGGCACGGGAAGACGATCGCGTCGGTCTACTCCGTGCGGCCGAAGGCGCACGCGCCCGTGTCGACGCCGCTCGACTGGAACGAGTTGACCGAAGACCTGCGGCCGCAGGACTTCCCCATGTCCGTCGTCCTCGAGCGCGTGGCGCGTCGAGGCGACGTCTTCGCGCCCGTGCTCGACGGCCGGCAGTCCCTCGGCGCCGCGCTCCGCGCGCTGCGATGAGGACGCTCGCGGCCGTCGTGGCGGTCCTCGCCCTGGCGCCGTGTGCGGCTGCAGCTGGATCCTTCACGTCGAGCGACCCGCAGCTCGACGCGATCTGGAGCGCGTCGGTGCGCACGGCGCACGACATGATCTCGCCGCCCGTGCGCCTGCTCCCCGGGTGCGGAGTTCCGCCACACGAGACGGTCATCCTCGACGGCGTCGTCCGGGACCGCTGCGAGTACACGGGCGACATCGCCGTGACGGGGATGACGCTGTACGCCGCAGACGGCGCGTCGAGATCGCCCGTGCGGGACGTCCTGCTCCTCTTCGCGCGGAAGCAGCACCGCGACGGGCTCGTCCCCGAATTCCCCGGTGCGAGAACGTACGGGCTCGTCGACTACACGGGCTACTGGGTGGAGGACGTCTACGACTACGTGTTGTACTCCGGCGACCTGAGGACGGCGCGGACGTTGTGGCCGCACGTCGTGCGTGCGCTCGACGTGTGGTATCCGGCGCAGATGCGCAACGGGCTCATGGCCGATCTTCTCCCGCCGCGTGCCGACTACGCGGGCGTCGACCGGAAGGACAGATACGTCGCGTACTACAACGCGCAGGCCGTGCGTGTGCTCGGGCTGGGTGCAGCGCTTGCCCGGTGGCTGCACGAGGACGGCGCCACGCGTCGCTGGTCGACACGCGCAGCCGCACTCGCGAGGCGCGCCGACGCCGCGTTCTGGGACGCGAAAGCGAGCGCCTACAAGGACTCGCTGCACGGGCCGCTCGTCCATCCCCAGGATGGAAACGCGTTCGCGGTCCTGGCAGGCGTCGCCGATCATGCGCGTGCAGTCTCGGCGCTGAACTACCTCGACGCGCACGAGCGGTACGGGTACGGCAACTCGATCGCGGACAACGATGACTGGAGCGGCGGCGCCTGGGGCGATCACGCCGGCGAACGCGTCTATCCGTTCATGTCCTACTACGAGGTGCTGGCGCGATTCGCGACGGGACTCGACGCGTCGGCGCTCGACCTCATCCGGCGTGAGTGGGGCTACATGCTCGCCAACGGGCCGGAGTCGACGATGTGGGAGACGATCGGCCCGTTCGGCGGCGGGCCTGTCAACCACTCGTGGGACCACGGCTGGTCGAGCGGCGCGGCGCCGGCGCTGACCGCGTACGTGCTCGGCGTGCAGCCCACCTCACCCGGCTTCGAGACGTTTACGGTGACGCCGCACTACGACCCGGGTGTGTGGTGGGCGCGCGGCGACGTCCCGTCGCCGCGCGGGATGATCCATGTGTCCTGGCACTTCGACGCGGACGGCAAGCTCGTGGCGGACGTCGCCGCGCCGCCCGGAACGAAATGGGTCAGACGATCGTGACTCGAGACTCGTTCAGGCGACTGCTGCCGCCCGGGCCGCCTGCGTCAGCGGCAACTCGATGCGAAACGTCGTGCCCACACCGAGATTGCTCGCGACGGCGATCGACCCGCCGTGCGCGTCGACGATCGCCTTCGTGATCGTGAGACCGAGACCGGTTCCCTGGACGGCCTGCTCCGCTGCGGTGCGGCTCCGGAAGAAACGCGTGAAGAGCTGCTGCTGGTCGTCGGGCGCGATGCCTGCGCCCGTGTCGCGCACCTCGAAGACCGCCGCACCGTCGCGCCGCCGCGCGGAGACCATGATCTCGCCGCCGGGCTGCGTGAACTTCACCGCGTTCGAGACGAGGTTGTCCATCATCTGCGCGAGCCGGACCGCATCGCCTTCCACGACGACCGGAGCGTCGGCTTCGAGCGTGAGCCGGAGGCCTTTCGCCTCGCCTGCCGGACGTGCAGCGTCGAACGAGAAGCGCGCGAGCGAAGACAGGTCGATCTGGCGCACGTCGAGCCCGAGCGTGCTCCCGTCGACCTCCGCGACGAGCAGCAAGTCGCTGACCACGCGCAGAAGCCTTTCGGCGTTCCGCTGGACGATCGTCAACATCGCCGCGTCGCCCGCCTCGCCGTCCATGATCAGCTCGAGGTAGCCCAGGATCGACGTGAGCGGTGTGCGAAGCTCGTGCGAGACCGACGCGACGAACTCGTCGCGCATGCGGACGAGCTCTGCTGCGCGTCGCGCGTTGTCGCGGTCGATGCGTCCGGAACGTCGCTCCAGGAAGAAGAGCCACGCGAGGAGCCCGACCAGCGTCGCCGCCGACGCGACCGCTGAGATGAGGGCGAGACGCGCCGTCGGTGTGACGTTGCGCGACCGGCGACCCTCGCGGTCCGTCTCGAGCTCGAGCGCCGTCTGGAGGCGGGTGAGCGGGCCGGCCTGGAACGGGGCCCGGACGAACGCCGCGTAGACAGGGCCGATCACAGCCGCTTCACGTGGGTTCTGGCGGCGCACCAGCGCGAACGCCGCCTGTACCTCGGCGCGGGCCTCGCCGCGGGCCGAAGCCGCAGCGCCGTGCAGCTCGAAGACAGCGTTCGCGAGCGCCTCGGTCCGGCGCTCCTGGCGCTCGAGCGCCGCCGCCCGGTGGAGCAGCACGCCCGCCGTCGCCGCCGTGCCCACGAGTGCCAGCACCGCGACGGCGACGAGCGTCCAGGCGACGCGCTCCCGGTGCGCGCCGAGCCATTCGCCCGCGCGCCCGTGCGCGCTGTAGGAATCCCGTCCCACGCCCCCTGACCTGCGGCCAAGGCTATGCGAGGTTGTGGGAATCTGTCGTCCCCCATTTGGGTCTGAATTGCCGACCCGACGTGGGTTCAGCGCGGATCTGCAGCGTGCTTCGCCGCGGCCTTGCGCGCCCGCTTCGCCGCCTGGTACTCGGCGAGCGCCTCGGGTGAATCCACCGCGCCGAGGCAGGCATGCGAGGGGACGAGCGGCTTCGCCGTCCCGAGGCCGAAGCGGAGCGCGAGCACCGACCCGAGCGCGGTCACCTTCATCGGCCCGAAGCCGGGAAGGGACCCGAGCCGCTTCTTCAGGTCGGCCGTGTCGGCCGCCTCGGTCCAGATGCGCGACGCGTCGCCCGCATAGTCGGTCGCGACTACCTGGGCGAGCTCGTGTACGCGCGCGGCCATCGCGCCCGGGAAGCGGTGGATCGCAGGCTTCTCCCGGAACGCCGGCTCGAGGTCCATCGTGGCGAGCTTCTTCGGGTCGAGCGTCCCGACGCGTTGCTTGAGCGCGAGCGGTCCCGCGAAGGCCTTCTGCACCGGCACCTGCTGGTCGATCGCAAAGCCGACGAGCAGTGCGAACGGCTCACGCGCGAGCAGTGTCGCCGCCGCGGGATCGTCCGTGAACCAGAGCGCGTCGGGCACGGCGTGATCGTAGTGCGTGGTTCAGCGCCGCCGCGAGCGGGTAGGCCAAGCGCATGGCAGAGACGACGACGCCCGGCGAGCTGATCGAAGAGGCGCACCACGGCCACTCGGAGCGGACGCCGGCGATCGCGCTGACGGGAGTCTTCGTCGCCGTCAGCATCGTGGTCGCCGTCGTTGCCGGAGTGGCGCTCCTCGTCTATTACGTCGCGTAGTCCGAACAGACGTTCGTTGGTAGGCTGACGCGGTGAACCCGCTCGCTGCCTTTTCACCGGCGACGCGGGCCTGGTTCGAAGCGGCGTTCGCAGGGCCGACGCCCGCCCAGGAGCGCGGGTGGCCGGCGATCGCAGCCGGCGGCAACGTGCTCATCCAGGCGCCGACGGGATCGGGGAAGACGCTCGCGGCGTTCCTCTTCGCGATCGACCGGCTCAACGCGACGCCGGGCGAGGGGCTGCGCGTCCTCTACGTCTCGCCGCTGAAGGCGCTCAACTACGACGTCGAGCGGAATCTGCGCGGACCGCTCGCGGGACTCGAGTCGTCGCTGCGCGTCGGCGTCCGCACGGGCGACACGTCGATGAAGGAGCGGCGCGAGCTGGTCAAGGAGCCGCCCGACATCCTGATCACGACGCCGGAATCGCTGTTCCTCATGCTCACCTCGGCGGCGCGCGACACGCTGCGCGGCGTCGAGACGCTGATCCTCGACGAGGTGCACGCCGTCGCGGGCACGAAGCGCGGCGCACATCTCGCGCTCTCGGTCGAGCGGCTCGACGCGCTGCTCGAGCGGCCGATGCAGCGCATCGGCCTGTCGGCGACGCAGCGGCCGCTCGAGGAGATCGGACGCTTCGTCTCCGGCGGACGGCCGATCGAGCTCGTCGACGCGGGCACGCGCAAAGAGCTCGACCTGCAGGTGGTCGTGCCACTGGAGGACATGCGCGAGCCCGGCGAGACGAACTCGATCTGGCCGTCGGTCTACCCGGAGATCCTCGAGCTCGTCGAGCAGCACCGCTCGACGATCGTCTTCGTCAACAACCGGCGGCTCGCAGAACGGCTCGCGCTGCGACTGAACGAGCTCGCCGAACGGGAGATCGCACGCGCGCACCACGGCTCGCTTGCGCGCGAGCAGCGCGTGCTCGTCGAGGAGGAGCTCAAAGCAGGGCGCATCCCGTGCCTCGTCGCAACCTCGTCGCTCGAGCTCGGCATCGACATGGGCGCCGTCGACCTCGTGATCCAGGTCGAGTCGCCGAAGTCGGTCGCGCGCGGACTGCAGCGCATCGGGCGTGCCGGCCACGAGCTCGGCGCCGTCTCGAAGGGCCGGATCTTCCCGAAGTTCCGAGCCGATCTCCTCGAGTCAGCGGTCGTCGCCCGCGCGATGCGCGCAGGCGAGATCGAGGAGACGCAGATCCCGCGCAACCCGCTCGACGTGCTCGCGCAGCAGATCGTCGCGATCGCCGTCGACGACGAGGTCCGCGTCGACGACCTGCATGCACTCGTGCGTCGCGCGTATCCGTTCGCGGAGCTCTCGCGCACGCAGCTCGAGAACGTGCTCGACATGCTCGCGGGCCGCTATCCGTCGGACGAGTTCGCCGAGCTGCGCCCGCGCATCGTCTGGGACCGCACCGGCGGCACGATCCGCGCACGCGACGGTGCGCGCAAGCTCGCGGTGACGAATGCCGGGACGATCCCCGACCGCGGTCTGTTCGGCGTGTTCCTCGTCGACGGCGGCGGGCGGGTCGGCGAGCTCGACGAGGAGATGGTCTACGAAGCCCGCGCCGGCCAGACGTTCCTGCTCGGCGCGTCGACGTGGCGGATCGAGGAGATCACGCGCGACCGTGTGCTCGTGTCGCCGGCGCCGGGATTGCCGGGCGCAGTTCCGTTCTGGAAGGGCGAGGGTGTGGGGCGGCCGTTCGAGCTCGGGCAGAAGATCGGTGCCGCATCGCGCGAGCTCGGTGCGCTCGGCGACGACGCCGCAGTCGCGCGGCTGCGTGACGAGTTCGCGCTCGGCGAACAGGCCGCCACGAACCTCGTCACCTTCCTGCGCGACCAGGCCGACGCGACCGGCGCGGTTCCGTCCGACCGGACGATCGTGCTCGAGCGCTTTCGCGACGAGATCGGCGACTGGCGCGTCTGCATCCTCTCGCCGTTCGGCGCGCGCGTGCACGCGCCGTGGGCGATGGCGATCGCTGCCCGCCTGCGCGAGTCGCTCGGACTGCACGTGCAGTCGATCTGGTCGGACGACGGCATCGCGTTGCACTTCCCGGACGCCGACTCGCCGCCCGCGCTCGGCGAGCTGCTCGTCGACCCGGGCGAGGTCGAGGACCTCGTCGTCGCAGAGCTCGGCGACACGGCGCTCTTCGGCGCACGCTTCCGCGAGAACGCGGCGCGGGCGCTCCTCATCCCGCGCCGTCGCCCCGGCGAGCGCACACCGCTCTGGCAGCAGCGGCTCAAGGCGCAGTCGCTGCTGCAGGTTGCGCGCAAGTACGGCTCGTTCCCCGTCATCCTCGAGACCTACCGCGAGTGCTTGCAGGACGTCTTCGACCTGCCGGCGCTGCGACGGTTGCTGCACGGGCTGCAGACGCGCGAGCTCGATCTCGTCGAGGTCGAGACGCAGAGTGCGTCGCCGTACAGCGCGTCGCTGCTGTTCGACTACATCGCGACCTACATGTACGAGGACGACACGCCGCCGGCGGAGCGGCGCGCGCAGGCGCTGTCGCTCGACCGCGACCTGCTGCGCGAGCTGCTCGGCCAGGAGGAGCTGCGCGACCTGCTCGACCGCGACGCCGTGGAGGAGGTCGAGCGACAGTTGCGAGGCGAGCCGCGCACGCCCGACGAGCTGCACGACAAGCTGCGCCTGCGCGGCGACCTCCGGCGCGGAGAGTTCGACGACGTCCTCGCGGCTCCGCTCCTGCGCGACCGCCGCGCGATCCTCGTGCGCGTCGCCGGCGAGGAGCGCCTCGTCGCGGCCGAGGACGCGGGACGCTACCGCGACGCACTCGGCGCGATGCCGCCGGGCGGTCTGCCGGACGTGTATCTCGAAGGCGGCCCGGATTCGCTGCGGCAGCTCGTGCTGCGCTACGCGAAGGGACGCGGCCCGTTCACGACCGAGGAGGCGAACGAGCGCTTCGGTCGCGACGTGAGCGACATCCTCGCGCTGCTCGAGCGCGAGGAGCTCCTCGTGCGCGGTGAGCTCCGCCCGGGCGGGTCGGAGCGCGAGTGGTGCGACCCCGACGTGCTGCGGCGCCTCCGGCGCGCCTCGCTCGCGGCGCTGCGGCGCGAGGTCGAGCCGGTGGAGCAGGCGGCGCTCGCGCGGTTCCTGCCGTCGTGGCACGGCGTCGACAGGCGCGCGACGCTGCGCGAGGCGCTCGTCCCGCTGCAGGCGCTCGCGCTTCCCGTTGCGCTCTGGGAGTCGGAGGTGCTGCCGCGCCGTGTGCCCGGGTACCGTCAGGAACATCTCGACGCTCTCTGCGCGACCGGCGAGGTGGTCTGGGTCGGCGCGGGAACCGATCGCGTCGCGCTCTACTTCCGCGAGGACGCGGCGGCGCTCGGGCAGGTTCCGGCGGCGCCTCGTCCGGAAGGCGAGACGCACGAGCGAATTCGCGCCGCGCTCGCACGCAGTGCGCTCTTCTTCCTCGACCTGCTCGAGGAGACGGGCCTTCAGGCCGAGGAGGCGCTGCCCGCACTCTGGGATCTCGTGTGGGCGGGCGAGGTGACGAACGACGCCTGGACGCCGCTGCGCGCGGGACGCCGCTACGGCGTGCCGAAGCCCGAGCGGCGGCCGCGGCGGTTCTCCCGTTCACGTTCGGCGGCGATCACTGCGACGCAGGGTCGCTGGTCGCGCACGGAGCGCCTGTTCGCGGGGGAGCCCGATCGCCGTGCGCTCGCGGAGCTCCTGCTCGAGCGGCAGGGGATCGTGACGCGCGACGGAGTGCGTGCCGAGGGCATCGCGGGCGGGTACGGCGCCGTGTACGCGGAGCTCCGCGCGCTCGAGACGCTCGGGCTCTGTCGCCGTGGATATTTCGTCGAGGGGCTCGGCGGCGCGCAGTTCGCGCTCGGTGGTGCGGTCGAGCGTCTGCGGGAGCTGCGGGAGGTCCAGGATGCGACGCCTGTCGTGCTCGCCGCGGCCGATCCTGCGCAGCCGTACGGTGCCGTCCTGCCGTGGCCAAAGCGCGAGGGTGCGCGTGCGGCGCGCGTCGCCGGCGCGCACGTCGTGCTGCTCGACGGCGAACCGGTGCTCTACGTGGAGCGCGGCGGCCGTTCTCTCGTACCGCTCCGCGATCCCGACGAGGCGTGGCTGCGACCCGCGGTCGACGCCCTCGTCGCGCACGTTCGTCGCGGAGGTGCGAAGCGGCTCGCGGTCGAGCGATTCGACGGCGAGCCCGTCACCGACAGCGCGGTGATGCCGCTGCTCGTCGACGCAGGGTTCCTCGCGGGGCCGCGCCGCGCAGTGCTTAGGCCCTAGTCCAGGATCTGCCGTGCGAGCGCCGTCGCGCGCGGCGGCAGCGGCTTGCCCTTGTGCTCGAGCACGAGCTGGGCGAGGAGCTCGGCGGGGTCGTCCCGTCCGGTCTCGAGCCAGTGCACCGACACGCCGAGCACCGCCGCGAGGGCGCGCAGCGCCTTGCCGCTCGCCTGGCGTTCGCCGCGCTCGAGGCGGCTGACGTACCCGGGCGAGAGACCGCTCGGCGCGACGTCGCGCAGGCTGAGGCCGAGCGTCGTGCGGCGCGCGCGAATCCGGTCACCGACGGAAGCGATCGCGAGACGGTAACGGCGGTTTCGTTGTCTGGTGGCGAAACCGTTCGGAGTCAATTGTCAACTATCGCCGCGGCTCTAGCCTGGTGACGTGCCCGAGGGCGACACCATCCACCGCGCCGCGCGCCGGCTCCAATCGCTCGTCGGCGAGCGCGTCTACGTGGAGGTTCCGCATCCGCGTGCCCGGGCGGCAATCGACCCGGCCGAGCTCGACGGGCGCGTCCTCGAGGCCGTCGAGCCCGTCGGCAAGAACCTGTTTTTCCGCTTCGAGGGCGGGCGGGTGCTGCACTCGCACCTGCGCATGAGCGGCCGCTGGTCGGTTCGGCCCGCCGGCACCGCGCGCACCGGGACGCCATGGCTCGTGTTGCGCGGAGCGACGCACGAGGCCGTCCTCTGGAACGGACCGGTTCTCGAGTTGCACGCGCGCGCACGAGCGAGGCTCGGCTCCGACATCCTCGCTTCGCCTCCGGACTTCGACGCGATGCTCGCCCGGCTTGCACGTGCCGATCCGACGCGCACGTTCGGCGAGTCGCTGCTCGACCAGAGCCTCGTTGCCGGTGTCGGCAACATGTGGCTTGCCGAGACGCTGTGGGAGGCGAGGCTGTCGCCGTGGCGACGTCTCGGCGAGGTCAGCGAGGACGAACGCCGGCTCGCGCTCGAGACGGCTGCGCGGCTGATGCGCGCGTCGCTCGAAGGCACGCGCCCACCGGGTCACTACGCCTACCGGCGTGTGGGACGCCCGTGCCTGCGGTGCGGCGCGCGCATCCGTTCGCACGGCCAGGGTGACGCGAACCGGATGGCGTACTGGTGCCCGCAGTGCCAGCCGGGGCCCGACCCCGTCAGCGCGCGGTGAGCGTCACACGCGCAGGGCGGCTTGCTCGGCCCGTCCTTGCGACCGCGACGATCGTGTAGCGGTACCGGACGCCGCTGCGCACGCCGCGGTCCGTCCAGGCCGCAGTGCGTGCCGTCGCGACGAGCCGGTCGCCTCGGTACACGCGGTACGAGCTCGCCCCCGCGCTCGGACGCCACGAGAGCGCTGCGCGGAGTGGGTGGTGGAAAACACGGACGTGCGGTGACGCGGGTGCGGCGGGCGCCGGAGCGGGCACCGGCGCAGGCACCGGCGCCGGAGCCGCCGGAGCTGCGGGTGCGACGACGACCGGGGTGGCGGGAGGCGGAACGGCTGCCGCGACCGCCACGGGTGCGGCGGCAGGCGCGGGGGCCGGTGACGGTGAC
>JAFAHG010000157.1 GCA_019237315.1 Actinomycetota bacterium | reverse complement strand
CGAGACCGGTGCGAACCCGGCCCCGGCGATCAAGGTGCTGAGCTCGGTCGGCGGCGGCGGCACGCCGCTGATCGCGATCGTCGCGCTCGTCGTCGGCGCGATCGGGATCGTCCTCGGCGGCATCGCGCTCGCAAGCAAGACGGGAAGGTCGCTCACCTGAGTCTTCGCCGCATCCCCGCGCTCGTCGCCGTCGCAGCGGTCTGCCTCGCCCTCCCTGCGGCGGCGTCGGCGCACGCCTACCTCGTGAAGACGGTGCCCGCGGCGAGCGTGATCCTCAACGCGCCGCCGCCGTCGGTGCAGCTCACGTTCGACGAGGCCGTCGAGCCGCGCTTCGCGATCATCTCGGTGACCGACGTCGGCGCGCACTCCGAGACGACGGGTCCGGTCACCCGCTCGCCCGCGAACCCGGACACGCTCGTCGTTCCGCTGCGGAAGATCCCCGAGGGCTGGTACCTCGTCTACTGGCGCGCGATCTCGGTCGACGGCCATCCCGTGCAGGGCGCGTTCACGTTCGCCGTCGGGCCGAACGCGGGCCCCGCGCCGCAGTTCAAGATCCCGCACATCTCGGCGACGGCGACGACGACGCCGCTGCTGATCGCGAAGTGGCTCGCGTTCCTCACGACGATGTGCGCGATCGGACTCTTCGTGCTGCGCATCCTCACCGTGCGGCCGGTGATCCTCCGCGTCGAGGGAACGACGTTGCGCGCAGTGTCGATCGGCTTCCTCGTCATGTCGGTCGCGGGCCTCCTTGCACTCCCGGCGTACATCGAGGAGTCGACCGCGATCGACTCGCTGAAGTCGTTCTTCGCGTTCGGCTCACTCGTTCCGCTCTGGCGGACGACGGCGTTCGGCCGCGGGTACGTCGACATGTGGATCTGCTTCGCGCTCTTCTGCGTGGCGGCCTGGGCCGCTCTGTGGCTCGACAAGCCGGATCGGCCGCAGCGCTCGGTGCTCGCGATCCTGTCCGACGTCGGTGCACTCGCGGCGGCGGCGGCGGTGCTCGCGCTGCCCGGCCTTTCCGGTCACGCTGCGCAGACACCGCCGCAGAACCTGTCGATCGTCCTCGACTGGTTGCACCTCGTCTCAGGCTCGGTCTGGATCGGCGGGCTGCTCGGTCTGCTCGTCCTGTGGCGGACGCTGCCGGTGACGTTTCGCGTGAGCGCCCTCGCCGTGTCCGTGCCGCGCTTCTCGAACATCGCGTTCGTTTCGGTGCTCCTCCTGCTCGGCACCGGTATCTGGGCGAGCTTCAACCACCTCCCCGTGCTCGCGGCCCTCTGGGAGACGTCGTACGGAAAGGTGATCCTGATCAAGTCCGGGCTGCTCCTTGCCGCGATGCTGCTCGCCGCCGGGAACCTGCTGCGCGCGAAGCCACGACTTGTCGCGGCGAGCGACCTCTCCGAGTCGGCGGCGCGTCTTCTGCGCCGGCTCGTCACCGGCGAGGCGGTCCTCGTCGCGGCCGCCGTGTTCGCCGCCGCCCTGCTCTCGAGTCTCGCGCCCCCACCGCCGGCGTTCGCCGAGGAAGGGAAGGCGCTGAAGGATGTCGGCCCGGGCAAGGTCTCGGCCGTCGTACGACAGGCGGGCTACACGCTCCAGGTGCTCGTCGACCCGAACCGCGCGGCGGCGCCGAACGACTTCGCCCTCAAGCTGACGAAAAACGGGCAACCTGTACGGGGCGCGAACGTCACCGTCCAGTTCGCGATGCTCGACATGGAGATGCCGAACCAGGAGTACCAACTGACCGAGAAGCAGCCGGGGGTCTACTCGCGCGCGACGCCCGCACTCGTCATGGTCGGCCACTGGGGGCTGACCTTCAACGTGACCCCCTCGCGCGGGCAACCGTTCACCGCCCTCGTCGTCGACCACGCCACCGGATGAGGAGGCTCGCGCTCGTCGCGGCGCTCCTGGCGCTCGTCGTCCCGGCCATCGCCTTCGCCGACGGCGATCCCGCGAGCGACTACCTGCTCGTGCAGTCGGCGTTCCTGCCGTTCGACGCGCACGTCGACAGGTCGAGCGCGGTCGAGCTGAACACGCTGCTTGTTGCCTCCAAGAAGGCCGGCTTCCCGCTGCGCGTCGCCGTGATCTCGTCGAAGGTCGACCTCGGCGCCGTACCCATTCTCTTCGGTAGGCCGCAGACCTACGCGAAGTTCCTCGGGCAAGAGCTCTTCTACTGGTACAAGCACGAGCTCCTCGTCGTGATGCCGAACGGATACGGGGTGTACGACCACGGCGTCGTCCCTGCGAAGGACCGCGCAGCGCTCGAGAAGCTTCCGGTGCCGCACACGACGGCGGGGACGCCGCTCGTACAGGCGGCGATCACGGCGGCCCGCGCACTCGCGGACGCGCATGCGGTCTCGCTTCCCCACACCTCGAACACGTCCACTTCGTCGTCCGGCACGAACTGGACGCTCGTCGCGGGCGGTGTCGCGGCGGCGATCGTGCTCGTCGGCGGGCTCATCTTCGTGCAGAGACGCCGATGAGAAGGCTCGCGCTCGTCGCCGTCGTCGCCGTGCTCGCAGGCTGCGGCGGCTCGAAGTGGTCGTTCGACGGCACCGCGATCTCCACGCCGGCGCCTTCGTTCACGTTGAGCGACCAGTCGGGGTCGGCCGTGACGATGAGCGCGCAGCGCGGGCGCTACGCGATCGTGACGTTCCTCTACACGCACTGTCCGGACGTCTGTCCCGTGATCGCGGGAGCCCTGAACCGCGTGCTGCAGACGCCGGTGGCGAAGCGGGCGAAGCTGCGCGTTCTCGCGATCAGCGTCGACCCGAAGGGCGACACGCACGCCGCGGTGGTGCGGTTCGTCCGCGAGCATCGTCTGCTGCCCGCGTTTCGCTACCTGACGGGCACCCGCGCCGAGCTACGGCCTGTGTGGACCGCGTTCCACATCGCGTCGACCCCCGGCCCGAGCGGCACGGTGTCGCACTCCGCCTTCGAGATCCTCGTCGACCCGAAGGGACGCGAGCGGCTCATCTACGACTCGAACGTGACGACGGCGGAGGTCCTGCACGACCTGAACGAGCTCGTCGGGTGAGCAACCGGATCGACGAGCCGTGGATGTTCCGGCCGCTCGGACAACGGCTTCGGCCCGCCGCGGTCTGGGTCCTCGCCGCCGCGCTCGCAGGCCTCGTCGTGGTCGCGGTGCTCGCGGCGGTGCTCTCTCCTCGGCCGCCCTCGAAGGTCGTGCCACTGACGAAGGCCGACCGCAACGCGCCCGCCACGCTTCGCGACGCCGCGGAGGCGCTCGGCTACCGGCCGACTCCGGCCTCCGACACGATCGAGCGACGCCCTG
This sequence comes from Actinomycetota bacterium, assembly GCA_019237315.1. Classification (GTDB taxonomy): domain Bacteria; phylum Actinomycetota; class Thermoleophilia; order Gaiellales; family Gaiellaceae; genus PALSA-600. Next base: position 19,074 of record JAFAHG010000157.1, on the reverse strand, counting down.
CATCCGCAGCGCCGCCGCCCCCGGCAGGCCTGCTTCCCGTCGGCGCAGTCGCCCCCGACTTCTCGCTGCCGACACCGTCCGGAACCCGCGTCCACCTCGCGGCCTTCCGCGGCCGTCCCGTCCTGCTCGAGTTCTTCGCGACGTGGTGTCCGCACTGCGCCGCGGAGGCGCCGCACCTGCGCCGGCTCTCGACGCAGACGCGCGCCGCGTTCCTCTCCGTCGACGCGGACAGCGAGGACGCCGCGAGCGTGTTCGCCTACCACGTCTGGTTCGGGTTGCCGTACCCCGCGCTCGTCGACGCCGGCAAGCACACGGTGACCTGGCCCGCGAACGGCTCGGCCGGACCGGTGTCGAGCCGCTACGCCGTGCGCATGTTCCCGACGTTCTACGTGCTCGACCGCCGCGGTCGCATCGTGTGGCGCTCGTCGGGTGAGCAGCCCGACGCGAAGCTTCGCCAGGAACTGCGGCGAGCTACCGTGTCCTGATGTTCATGATGCGCGAGGTCGGCGGCCAGGGTCCATGGTCGCCGCGGCAGCGTCCCGAGCGTCCCGCGGATCCTGCGGTGCGCCGCGCACACGGCCGTCGCATCGTCCGCCTCTTCCGGCCGTACTGGCCGAAGCTCAGCCTGGTCTCCCTCCTGATCGTCGTCTCGTCTGGCCTCGGGGTCGTCTCGCCGTTCCTGCTCCGCGACGTGCTCGACAAGGCGATCGTCGTCACGCGCAACGCGCCGACCGTCGTACACCTCGGCCGGCTCTCGTTCGACGCGGGCGGCATGGTGCTGATCGCCGTCGTCACGGGCGCGTTCGGCGTCGTGCAGTCGTACCTCTCGACGCAGGTCGGCCAGAGCGTGATGCACGACCTGCGCACGTCGGTCTACCGGCACCTGCAGCGCCTGTCGCTCGCGTTCTTCACGCGCACGCGCACCGGCGAGGTGCAGAGCCGGATCGCGAACGACATCGGCGGGGTCGACAACGTGCTCACGTCGACCGCGACCTCGGTGATGTCGACCGTCACGACGGTGATCGCGACCGTGGTCGCGATGTTCCTCCTCGACTGGCGTCTCGCGGTCTTCGCGCTGGCGCTGATGCCGGTCTTCGTCTGGATGACGCGGCGCGTCGGCGAGCAGCGGCGCAGGATCGCGATGCGTCGCCAGCAGTCGATGGCCGACATCTCGTCGCTCGTGCAGGAGTCGCTGTCGGTATCCGGGATCCTGCTCGGCAAGACGATGGGGCGCTCGGCAGAGCTCGCGGACCGCTTCTACGGCGAGTCGGAGCGGCTCGCCTCGCTCGAGGTCCGAAGCCGCATGACCGGCCGCTGGATGATGGCGTCGATCCAGATGGTGTTCGCGCTGATGCCGGCTGCGGTCTACTGGTTCGGCGGCTTCGCGATCGTGCACAGCTACGCGGCGATCTCGATCGGCACGCTGGTCGCGTTCACGACGCTGCAGACGCGGCTCTTCGCGCCGGTCGGCCAGCTGCTCTCCGTGTCGATCGACGTGCAGAGCTCGCTCGCGCTCTTCGACCGCATCTTCGAATACCTCGACCTGCCGATCGACATCGTCGAAGGGACGCGCGACGTGCGCGGCCTGCGCGGCGAGGTGCGGCTCGATCACGTCTGGTTCCGCTACGAAGGGCACGACTGGGCCCTCGAGGACGTCGACGTCGAGGTTCCCGCCGGGACGAAGACGGCGGTCGTCGGCGAGACCGGCGCCGGGAAGACGACGCTCGGCTACCTGGTGGCGCGCCTCTACGACGTCACGCGCGGCGCCGTGACGATCGACGGCATCGACGTGCGCGAGTTGACGTTCCCCGCGCTCGCGGCCGCCGTCGGCGTCGTTTCGCAGGAGACCTACCTCTTCAACGCGAGCGTCCGCGACAACCTCCGTTTCGCGAAGCCGACCGCGACCGACGACGAGATCGAGGCAGCCGCCGAGGCCGCGCAGATCCACGCGCTCATCTCGTCGCTGCCGGAGGGCTACGACACCGTCGTCGGGGAGCGGGGCTACCGCTTCTCGGGCGGCGAGAAGCAGCGGCTCGCGATCGCGCGGGCGATCCTGCGCAACCCGCCGATCCTCGTCCTCGACGAGGCGACCTCGTCGCTCGACACGCAGACCGAGCGCCTGGTGCAGGAGGCGCTCGACCGCCTCGCCGAGGGGCGCACGACGATCGCGATTGCCCACAGGCTCTCGACCGTGCGGGATGCCGACCAGATCGTCGTCCTCGACGGCGGCCGGATCGCCGAGGTGGGGACCCACGAGGAGCTCGTCGCCCGGGGCGGCCGCTACGCCGCGCTCGTCGCCCGCGACGCCGACCTGCTCGACGACGCGGCGCTCGCAGAACTCGCCTGAGAATTTACGTACGTCTAACCACGGACGCGCCGGGTTGCCTTTAATGAGGGCGGTGAGTGCGGTCCCGTTCTACCAGGGCGCGTTCGGCAAGGAACAGGCCGAGCGGCTCCTCTGGCGCGCCGGGTTCGGGGCACGCGAGGGCGAGGCCGAGGCGCTCGCGCAACGAGGACTCACGGCTGCTGTCCAGTCGCTCACGCGCCCCGCGTCGCAGACGCTCGTCGGACCGGATCCGACCGACGAGAAGGGACGCGCGCTCCAGCCGAGCACGATTCCGGGACACGACCACCTCTGGTGGCTCGACCGCATGGTGCGGACGACAGCGCCCGCGGTGGAGCGCATGACGCTCGTGTGGCACAGCTGGTTCGCAACCTCGAACCTGGGTGTGCAGTCACAGCAGCTGATGCTGAACCAGAACGAGCTCTTCCGGCAGAACGCGCTCGGGTCGTTCGGCGACATCCTCAACGGGGTCACCGTCGACCCGGCGATGCTCGTCTGGCTGAACGGCAACCAGAACGTGAAGTCGCACCCGAACGAGAACTACGGGCGCGAGATGATGGAGCTCTTCACGCTCGGCGCGAACCGCGGCGCGTACACCGAGACCGACGTCCGCGAGAACGCGCGCGCCCTGACGGGATGGCGCGGCTCGGTCAGCGCGGGCCAGCCGTTCATCTACGACCCGAACCAGCACGACACGGGGACGAAGACGATCTTCGGGCAGAGCGGCAACTTCGACTACCACGACTCGTGCCGCCTCTGCCTCGCGCACCCGCTTCACCCCTCGTACTTCGTGCTCAAGCTCTGGAGCTACTTCATCCCCGTGCGCTACGACGCGACGACGCTCCACGCGCTCACGCAGATGTACGCGAACGGCAACCAGATCCTCCCGGTCGTCGAGGCCATCCTCACGCATCCGCTCTTCTACGAGGGGCCGCGGATGGTGAAGCCGCCGGTCGTCTTCAACGCGGGCCTGCTGCGGATGCGCGGCGAGTACGTCAACAACTCCGTGTGGTCGTCGCTCGGCCAGCAGGCGGGCCAGCAGCTCTTCTACCCACCGGACGTCGGCGGCTGGGACTACACGCGCTGGCTGAACAGCGCGACGTACCGCTCGCGGTGGTTCATCGCCGCTCTCGTGCAGGGCGCCGGCAAGCCGACCGACTCGCCCACGGATCCGTCGAAGCTGTGGCAGCGCTCGATCCAGTTCTGGGGCTTTCCGACGGTGTCGGCGCAGACGCAGGCCCTCGTGGAGGCGTTCGCGAAGGCGCAGCTCAAGCGCGGCAACGATCCGGCCGACGTCGAGACCGCGATGCGGCGGCTGATCGGCTCCTCCCCCGACCTCCAGACGGCATGAGCGACCTCGACGGCTGCCGCGACTGCAATCGCACCGAGTTCCTGCGCAAGGCGATCGCGGAGGCCGGACGCGGTCTGCCCGGCATCGAGCCCGGGATGCCGTTGCCGGCGGGGACCGGTATGTCGCGGCGCTCGTTCGTCTCGCGCGCAGCGGGGTTCGCGCTCGCCGTCTACGGCGGCAGCAAGCTGAGCTCGTACGCGTTCGACGACGGCATCGCGCAGGCCGCGGCGGACGCCGCGTCGTCGCAGCGCGTCCTCGTCAGCGTGTTCCTCTCGGGCGGCATCGACTCGCTGAACGTGCTGTTCCCCGCAGGCGAGCCGGCGTACTACTCGCTGCGTCCGACGATCGCGCTCTCGCAGAGCTCCGGCAAGCCGTACACCGAGGACAGCCGCCTGCGCTGGCATCCGGCGGCGAGCGGCATCGCGACGCTGCACGACGAGGGCAAGGTCTCCGTGATGCCCGCGATCGGTTACGCGAACTCCGACAAGTCGCACTTCACGTCGCGGCACTACTGGGAGGTCGGTGCGACCGACGCAACACTGCGCACGGGCTGGCTCGGCCGTTACGTCGACGCGGTCGGAAAACCGGACAACCCGCTGCAGGGGCTGACGCTCGACGTCGCACTGCAGCCCGCGATCGCTACGGCGAAGATGCCGGTGGCGACGCTCGAGGCGGCGGACCAGTACGGCTTCGCGCCGCCCGGAATCGCACCGCACCCGCTCGAGGCCTCGATCATCGAAGAGGCGGCGAACATCGGCGCCCTGCACGCGAAGTCGCCGGACGCGGGACTCCAGACCGCCGGGTCGATCGCCTTCGAATCGAATCAGCTCTACCAGCAGCTCGCGTCGTTCCGGTGGGGATTCTCGAGCCCGGTCGCCTACCCGTCGTCGACCGATCCGTTCCCCCACCGGCTCGCGGGGCTCGCGGCGATGATCGCGGCCGGGCTTCCGCTCGGAGTCGTCGCGATCACCTCGCCGGGCCGCTTCGACACGCACGCAACGGAGGCGGGAACGCTGCAGAACGGATTGCAGCTGACCTCCGACTCCCTGCTCGCGTTCCAGCGCGACCTCGAGGCCCGCGGGATCGCCGACCGTGTGCTGATCCACGTGTGGTCGGAGTTTGGCCGCCGCGCCGCCGAGAACGCATCCGCGGGAACCGACCACGGGTCAGCCGGCATCGGCTTCCTGATCGGCACGAAGGTCAAGGGCCAGCAGATCGGCGAGTTCCCCGGCGTGACGAGCGGCCTCGACGGCCAGGGCAACCTGACGCCGACGACCGACTTCCGCGCCGTCTACGGCGCGATGCTCTCGCAGTGGCTGAACACCGACCCGACGCAGATCATCCCCGGCATCGCGGCGTACCAGCTGCCGTCGCTCCTGAAATAGCCTCGACGATCAGCGCGCCGAGAGCGCATCCAGCATGTTGACGAAGAACTGCTGCAGCCGCGGGTCGACGAGACCGTGCTGCTGCCCGGATTGGGGCGGCGGATCGGCGAGACCCCACACGAGCTGAAGCGAACCGGCCGCGAACACGGTGGCGCCGTTTCCGGTCGTGTACGAGACCGCGTCCGCGTTCCCCAGCTCGTCACCGCCTGCGTCGCGCCGGAAGTACACCCTCAGCGCATGGCCGCAACTCGCGCCGTTGTCCCACTGCGGAATGGTGTCCGCTTCGACCGACACGAGCCCGCGCAGCGTGTCGCCGCTCTTGAACCCCGTCCCTCTCATCCAAGGTGTCGACAGCGCGCCCGGGTCGACCGTGTAGTCGCCCGAGCCCCAGCTCAGCTCGCCGCCCTGGTGCTGGATGCCGACGAGCGTGCACTCCGGCCACCGAAGCGCGCGGAACATGCCGGTGATCTGCGACGGATCCGTGGTCGGGTCCGGGTCCGCCGGTGACTTGTAGACGACGAGCGTCTGCCCGCCGTCCTCGTACCTGGCCTTCCAGTACACGTCGTTCGCACCGATGAACGCGAGGTTCTCGCCCTGCGCGAGTGCCTGCGCGAATGCGTCGCGCATACCGCCTGTCCAGTACTCGTCGTGGCCGAGCGAGATCACGAGCCGGTGCCCGACGAGACTCGCCGGATCTGCGTCCGTGTCCAGGTCGGTCTGGTAGCTGATGTCGTAGCCGTGCTGCTCGGCGAAGAGGACGAATGGGTACTCCCACCCGAATGCGTTCTGCCCGCCGGGGAGGTAGGGCCGGTCGAAGGACACACGTTCGGCGGCGGACGCGACGCCGGGAAGCTCGTACAGGCTCTGCCCGCCCCAGCCGTTGTAGGCCTGCCATGTGTTGACCGGCACCTGGACGAGGATCGCCGAGGTGTCGGGGGCAAGCGCACGGACGATGACGAAGGTCGACGACGTACCGCCGCCGCTCCGGACGAACCGGACGACGTAGTACCCGCTGACCACGGAGGCCGGAAGCGTGAACGTCGCCGTCACGGACCACGCCGCGCGCACGGGGCCGGACCCGTCAGAGGTCGCAGCGGGCTGCGTCTCTCCTTGCACGAACCCCGTGCAACCGGGGACGCATCCGACGAGCCGCGCCCCGGCACCGCCGTACCACCCGAGCCGGTAGATCTCCACGCGGTACGGCGCCGCCGGGTTGGTGCTCACGTGGAAGTGGAGCGTCGCGCCCGGGAGGGCGCTCACTTCGGATGCGTATCCCTCGATCGACCCGTCCGTCGCGCTGGTCGGAGCGATTCCCGCGGAGTTCCCGGGCAGCGCGTTCTCGATCTCGATCGGATTCGGAACCGGGGCGACCGGGACGGCAGCGGCCCCGTGGTGTGACCGGTGTCGCCGTGCGTCGGTCGTGCGGCGCGGATCGCCGTGAGCCGACGCGATGAGCACGACCGCCGCGAGCGCGGCGATTCCGGCGGCGTGATGGACCGGCACGCGGCGTCAGCGCGCTCTGCCGCGGCGGACGGAAGCAATCACGGCACTTGCCAGCGCTGAGGGCGCTCGTCACGCCACAAGGAGCGCTGACCGCCGACGGCCGGCCTGTCTCGGCGCGACAAGCGGCGGGCGAGTGCACGCAAGAGCGACGCGACGAGCTCGTTCACCGCGCACACGCTCGCGCTTCTTCCGCGACCTTCTCCAACCACGGCGCCGACTCGGGAACGCCGCAGGCGAAGCTCAGTGCCGCCGGCAGCGATTCGTTCGTCGTCCACACCGCCTCGGCGTAGGTGACGTGCCACAGTCCGAGCGGCAATCGTTGGACGCGAACCGGCGAGGCGCCGTCCGGGCCGGTCCCGAGCCAGACACCGGGCGAAAGTTGTGTGTCCGGTTTGCGCGACATCTTCGGCGGGAGGTCGCGCCGCAGGACCGGCCCGGCGTACGTCGCCCTCCCGCACGTAGCGTCCCGCGCCGCGCGCAGGACGACAATTCGTGGCCGCTACGACATTCGCGCCCTACGTAGCGACTACGGATGCCGCCTAGATGTCCAGCAGGCCCTCGCGGATCGCATACTCGACGAGCTCGGCGCGGCTCGAGGCATCGAGCTTCTTGATGATGCTCGCGCGATGCGCTTCCGCCGTGCGCACGGAGATGACGAGGCGCTCGGCGATCTGCGGATTCGTGTGACCGCGCGCGATCAGCGTGAGCACCTCGCGCTCGCGGGCCGACAGCGGCCCCCCTCGACCGGGCGCACCTGTCGGGACGAGGATCCGCGCGGCGAGCTCCGGCTGCACGTACCGGTTTCCGCCTGCGACTTCGCGGATTGCGCGGACGACCTCCGTGTCGACCGACTCCTTCAGCACGTAGCCGTCGGCCCCGGCGGCGAGCGCGGCACGCACGAAGCCGGCGTTGTCCTCCATCGTCAGGACCAGGATCCGCGCGTCCGGATACGCGTCAGCGAGCGACGGAATGCCCGCGACCCCATTCTGGTCGGGCATGACGATGTCGAGCAGGATCACGTCCGGAGCGAGGCCCTCCGACTGCGCCAGCGCCTCGGCGACGGTTCCCGCCTGACCGACGGTCTCGAGGTCGGGCTCGGCGTCGATGAGGTACCTCAACCCGGCGCGGACGACGGCGTGGTCGTCGACGATGAGGACTCCGATCACGACGTCGGGACGTCGACGACGAGGAGCGTCCCGCGAGCCGCGCTCGAGTCCACCGCCAGCCGGCCTCCTACGAGCTGGACGCGCTCGGCCATCCCCTGCAACCCGAAACCGCCCTTCGAATACGCGCGGGCGTCGAACCCGCGTCCGTCGTCACCGACCGTCAGCCGCACGCCCTCGTCGCACGGACCGATCGAAACCGTCGCGTTGCGCGCGTCCGCGTGCCGCACGACGTTGGTCAGAGCCTCCTGGACGATCCTGTACAGCGCGGTCTCGACGTCGCCGCCGAGACGCGGGAAGGGCTGTGACTCGAAGCGAACGACCACCCCGGTGCGGGCCGAGACGTTGGCCGCGAGCGCCTCGAGAGCCGGGACCAGCCCGAGATCGTCGAGCGCCTTCGGACGGAGCTCGACCACGATCTGACGCAGGCCGCGCAAGGTCTCGACGACGGACTCGCGAAGCGTCCGTATGACCGGCGCGGTCCCGGCGTCGGCTGCGTCCTCGAGGGCCTTCAATCCGATGAGCATCGACGTGAGGGTTTGTCCCGCCTCGTCGTGCAGCTCGCGCGCGAGGCGTCGCCGCTCCGTCTCCTGCGCCTCGACCACTCGCCGGAGGACGTCACGCTCGACACCGTGCGAGACGTCGGCGAGGAGCTGCTGGATGGTCAGCGCCGCGATCGCGGTCGCGGTCGTCAGGACGATCGCCCCGCGATAGCCGGACGAGGGGTAGACCGGAGCACCCCAGACCGCGATCGGCACGATCTCCGCGACGAGCATCGCCGACACGCCGATCACGAGATCGAGTCGGTTTCCGGAGAGCGCCAGGAAGACCACCGCGATCACGAAGAGACCGACGAAGCCGCTCGTCGCGCCGCCTTCCCCCTGGCGCAGAAGAGCGGCCATCAAGAGGAAGGTGAGCGATACGCCGAGCCGCGTCAGGCGTTCGGAGCGCGTCGAGAAGAACGAGATCCCGATCGAGACACCTCCGGCGAGCGCGGCGAGCGAGAGAAAGAGCGGGTCGTTCTCCGGCGTCGGCACGAGGACGAGCGCAAGCGACACGATCACCGCGATCGCGGTCAGCAGCGGAAGGCGGTTGACGGCGCCGGCGTCGTTCGTCGGCGCAGCCGCCCGCACGCGAGCAACGATCGGGAGCCGGAACGCGCTCACGCGTCAATCGTAGGTCGCGGCCGCGGCGAGAGCCACCGCCGGGGTCAGACCCCTTAACGTGGCGTTCGCTCGCCAGAAGCGACAGGTACCCGCCGCGAGCAGCACTTCTTCGGCCGGGGCGCCCGAAGGTCGCAGCCGCTGTTCGCCGTCCGGAAGGGACAGGCCGGGGTCAGACCCCGGCCTTGAACGTCAGTCGTCCCAGCGGCGCAGGACGATCGTCGCGTTGTGACCGCCGAAGCCGAACGAGTTCGAGACGGCCACGCGCAGATCCGGAACCTTGCGCGCCTCGTTCGGGACGTAGTCGAGGTCGCAGTCCGGATCCGGATCCTCGTAGTTGATCGTCGGCGGCACGACGCCGTCGCGCAGCGCGAGGATGCTGAACACCGCCTCGATTGCGCCCGCCGCGCCAAAGGTGTGCCCCGTCGCGCCCTTCGTCGACGAGACCGGTGTGCGCTTCGCATGCTCCTCGCCGAGCGCGTTCTTGATCACCTTCGTCTCGGCCGCGTCGCCGAGCGGGGTCGACGTCGCGTGCGCGTTCACGTACCCGACCTCCGTCGGATCGACGCCCGCGTCCGCGAGTGCCGACCTCATCGCGCGCGCGGGGCTCTGACCCGTCGGGTCGGGCTCGGTCATGTGCGCGGCATCCGCCGACATGCCGTAGCCGATCAGCTCGGCGTAGATCTTCGCGCCGCGTGAACGTGCGTGCTCGAGCTCTTCCAGCACGAGCACCGCGCCCGCCTCGCCCATCACGAGCCCGTCGCGCTCGCGGTCGAACGGACGCGACGCACGCGGCGGGTCGTCGTTGCGGCGCGACAACGCGCGCATCGCGTCGAACCCGGCGATCCCCACCTTCGTGATCGGCGCCTCCGTGCCGCCCGCGAACATCACGTCCGCGCGACCCAGGCGAATCTCGTCGAGCGCGTCGCCGATCGCCATGTTCGACGCGGCGCACGCGGTGCACTGGCTCATCAGCGGTCCCTTCACGCCAAGCTCGATCGAGACCCAGCCGGCGCCCATGTTCGGGATGATGCAGGGGATCGAGAACGGGCTGACGCGGTCCGGGCCGCGTTCCTTGAGCACGTCGTAGCACTCCTGGAACGACCCGAGCCCGCCGATCCCCGTCGCGATCGACGCGCCCATACGGATCGGATCCGTCGACACGTCGATGCCGGAGTCCGCCTCCGCCATGCGCGCGGCCGACAGCACGAGCTGCGCGAAGCGGTCCATGCGCCGCGACGACTTGCGGTCGATCCACGTCGTCGGGTCGAAGTCCTTCAGCTCGCACGCGAAGTGCACCGGGTAGTCCGTGTGGTCGAACAGGGTGATGGGACCCGCGCCGGACTCTCCCGCGATGAGCGAGCTCCACGACGACTCGACGTCGTTCCCGAGCGGGCTCACCATCCCGATCCCGGTGACGACGACGCGCCTGCGTCCGTTTCCGTTCGTTTCGCTCATCACATTCCCAGTCCGCCGTCGACGAGGAGCACCTCACCGGTGATGAAGGACGCCTCGTCGGAGCAGAGAAACCGTACCGCCCGGGCGACGTCCATCGGGTCGCCGAAGCGTCCGAGCGGCGTGTTCTGCAGCATCAGCTGCTTCGCCTCGTCCGGGATCACCTCGGTCAACCGCGTCTCCACGTACCCGGGCGCGACGACGTTCGCCCGCACCCCGCGCGAGCCGAGCTCACGCGCGAGGGCCTTCGTGAAGCCGATGATCCCGGCCTTCGACGCCGCATAGTTCGTCTGGCCCCAGTTCCCGTGCAGACCGACGACCGAGCTCACGTTGACGATCGCGCCGCCGCGCTTCTTCATCATCGGACGCGTGACAGCGCGGCAGGTGTAGAAGACCGAGCTGAGGTTGGTCTCGATGACGTCGCGCCAGTCGTCGTCCGGCATGCGTGCGAGCAACCCGTCGCGCGTGAGCCCCGCGTTGTTGACGAGCACGTCGATCTCGCCGGCCTCTTCGACGAGTCGAACCGCGTCTTCGACGGACGAGACATCCGCCTGTACGGCCCGGCCGCCGATCTCGGACGCGACGGCCTGCGCCTCGTCGGCGCCCGCGCGATACCCGAGGACGACCTCCGCGCCGGCGCAGGCGAGCTCGCGCGCGATCGCGGCACCGATGCCGCGTGATCCTCCGGTGACGAGTGCGCGCTTGCCCTCGAGCGAGGCGAAAGCGTCAGCCAAGCTCGTTCACAGCGGCGTTCAGCGACTTCAGGTCGTTGACCGGAATCGCCTTCACGGAGCTGTCGATTCTCTTCAGTAAACCGCTCAGGACGTTCCCCGGACCGACTTCGACGAACGTCGTCGCGCCGTGGCCGATCAGCTCGCGCGCCGCCTGGGTGAACTTCACCGGCGCCGTCAGCTGCTCGACGAGCAGCGAGCGGTACCGCTGCACGTCCTCGAGCTTCGCGGTGACCGTCGACATGAAGTGCGCGCTCGGCGTCTTGAACTCGATGCGGTCGATCGCGGGCTTCAGCCGCTCCGCTGCGTGCGCGACGAGCGGCGAGTGGAACGCACCCGACACGCGGAGCCGCACAGCGCGGCGCGCGCCCTCGTTCGCGGCCTCGACGCAGCACTCGTCGACCGCGTCGGTCTGGCCGGAGACGACGAGCTGGCCGGGGCAGTTGTAGTTCGCCGGCCACACGTTCGCGATCTTGCGGCAGAGGGACTCGACGACCTCGTCGGCGAGACCGAGGATCGCCGCCATGGAACCGGGGCGCTCGCGCGCGGCCTCTGCCATCGCGAGCCCGCGCTCGCGGACGAGGCGGATCGCCTCCGTGAGCGTGTAGGAGCGCGCGGACCCGAGCGCGGCGAACTCGCCGACCGAGTGGCCGACCACGAAGTCCGGCGTGATGCCGCGGGCGCGCAGTGCGGCGTCGAGCGCGAGGCACGTCGTGACGAGCGCCGGCTGCTGGATCTCGGTGTCCATCAGCTCCTCGGCGTCGGCGGAGAAGCACAGGCGTCGCAGGTCGAGGCCCGACGCCTTCGTCGCCTCCTCGTAGACGGCCATCGCTGCGGGCTCGGCCTCGGCGACATCACGGCCCATCCCGGCCTCGAACGAGCCCTGGCCGGGGAACATGAAGGCGATCTTGGTCATGCGGTCGCTCCGTTCGTCTCGTGTGTCCACTCGATCAACGCCGATCCCCACGTGAGCCCGGCGCCCATGCCCGTCATCAACACCAGCTTGCCCGGTTGCAGCCTGCCGTCGCCTGCCGCGTCGGCGAGCGCCAGCGGGATCGAGCCCGACGACGTGTTGCCGTAACGGTCGACGTTCACCACGACCTTTTCGTCCGGAAAGCCTAGCTTCCTGGCAGCGTGGTCGATGATCCGGACGTTGGCCTGGTGGGGCACGTAGACGTCCACGTCCTCGACCGTCCGGCCGCACTCCTCGAGCACGGCCTCGGCCGAGCTGACCATCACCCGGGTCGCGAACTTGAAGACCTCGCGGCCGTTCATCGTCAGGTACGGCGGCACCGAGTCCTCGAACTTCCGCGACCCGCTGCTCGGAAGGAGGAGCTCCCGGCCGCCCGCGCCGTCGGCGCCGAGCTCGAAGCCGAGGAACCCGCCCTCGTCGACGCGCTCGAGGACAACGGCCCCCGCGCCGTCGCCGAAGAGGACGAGGGTCGAGCGGTCCGACCAGTTCAGGATGCGCGAGAGGATGTCGCCGCCGACCACAAGCGCGCGTTGCACGAGGCCGCCCGCGACCATGCCGTAGGCCTGCGCGATCGCGTACATGAACCCGGTGCAACCGGCGGAGAGGTCGTACGCCGCGGCACGCGTCGCGCCGATCTGCTCGGCGACGAGCGCCGCCGTCGCCGGGAACATCATGTCCGGCGTCACCGTCGCGACGATGACGAGGTCGATGTCCTCGCCGCGCACCCCTGCGTCCTCGAGCGCGCGCCGCGACGCCGCGAGCGAGAGATCGGACATCGCCTCCTCGGGCGCGGCGATCCGGCGCTGGCGGATCCCTGTCCGGTCGCGGATCCACTCGTCGGAGGTGTCGACGATGCCCGCGAGCTCGTCGTTCGTCAGCACGCGCTCGGGCACGTGCCAACCGAGCCCCGTGATCGAGACGTGGTTTCCGTTCGCGCGCGCGATCACGAGTCCACCGCGAAGGTGAGCGTTCCGCGCATTGCGAGCTCGCCGCCGACCGACGCGCGCACCTTCCCGCGCCCGATCGGCCCGCGCACGGACTCGACCTCACACGAGAGGTCGAGCACCTCGCCCGGCCGCACGATCCGCTTGAAACGGACGTCGTCGATGCCGGCGAAGAGCGCGATCTTGCCGCGGTTCTCGGGCTGCGAGAGGACGGCAACCGCACCGCACTGCGCGAGCGCCTCGACCATCTTCACGCCGGGCATGATCGGATTCCCGGGGAAGTGGCCCGCGCAGTCGGCGTCGGTGACGGTCTTGCGCGCGACCACGCGCTCGCCGGGGACGAGCTCGAGCACCTCGTCGACGAGGAGAAAGGGATCTCGGTGCGGCAGGATCTCTTCGATCCCGGCGCGGTCGAGGTGGAGGGGCGCCGCCACGCTCCGCTTAGTGTAGTTCGGGTGTTCCTGCGCCCCGAATTCGTCGCCCCCCGCCTGCGCGGCAGCTTCGGCCGCGAGTACCACTGGGCCGAGGAGACGCCCTCGACGATGCGGCTGCTGCCGCCGGACGCGGGCCACGGCGCGGTGGCGGTCGCCGAGCACCAGACGGAGGGCCGCGGTCGTCTCGGCCGGGTGTGGGTCGACGAGGCCGGCACGGGGCTCGCGCTCTCGGTCGCGCTCCATCCGCCGCCGCCCGTTGCCCGCTGGCCCGAATTGACCCTCGTCGCGGGCCGCGCGGTCGCGGCGGCGATCGGCGACCGCGCGACGATCAAGCCGCCGAACGACGTCCTCGTCGAGGGCCGCAAGGCGGCGGGGATCCTCGCCGAGGCCTCCGAGCGGGTCGTGCTCGGCATCGGCGTCAACGTCGGCGCCGCCCCGTGGCCGGGCGCGGGCTTCGTCGACGCGGACCGGCTCGAGCTCCTCGTCGGGATCCTGGCCGAACTCGAGATCGGCTACGACGCGTGGCTCAGGGATAGGTGACGGTCGCGCCGACGTTCCCGGCGAGGTCGTCCGCCTGCGCCGAGATCGTCGTCACCGGGCCGTTCTGCCACGGCACCACGAAGACCCCTGCGGGCTCGGAGACGACGGTCGTCTGGCCGTTGACCGTGACCGTGACGGTCGCCGGCTCGGAGAGCTGGAACCGGAGCGACGCGGGATCGAGCAGCGTCAGCGTGGGCGGAGTCGCGTCGACGGTCAGAGGCGCCGCGAACGTCACACCGCCGAGCGCGTCGGTCACCGTTGCGACGACCTCGTACGCACCGTCGGGCACCCGCACGCCGTTGACGGTCCCGTTCCAGGCGACCGACTGCACGCCGGGGCCGAGCGTGCCTGCGAAGACCGTCGCGACGACGCGTCCGAGCTGCTCGACGACGAGCTGCACCGGCACGGACTGGTTGAGCGTGAAGTTGAACGCCGTGGCGTCGGCGACCCCGTCGCCGTTCGGCGAGATGACCGACGGCGCGACCGAGAAGCCGCTCAGCGTTCGGTCGACCGTCACCGGAGCGGTCTGCATCTGCGCCGTGCCCCCGGTCGGCGTGGCCGCGACGACGAGCGAGTAGCGGCCGTCGGGGACGGAGGCGAGCGACCAGCTGAACGAGTTCTGGCCCGCGGGCAGGTTCGTCGAGAGCAGCGTCAGCGGCACGGCGGTGCCGGGCGTCGCACTCGTGAGCTTGACGGTGACGGCGGCGGGCGCCGAGAGCGAGAACGCCGCGGTGACGTAACCGCCCGTCCCGTCGGGATTCGGGCTCACGACGGCGGGCGTCGCGGTCAGCGAGCTCAACGGATTGACGACGACGGGCGCCGGCACTGGCACCGGCGGTGTGAGAGCGGCGACGCCGATCGTCCCCGTCGCAGGGAGCACGTTCGCGCCGGCGCCGAGCGTCCACGTGTACGGCGCGTCGTGCGCACCGGCCGACGGCCACGTCCAGTCGATCGTCGCACCCGTCCCTTTCTGCGACGCGGCAACGACGCCTGACGCGCCCGTCACGGTCACCGTCCACGGAAGCGACGACGAAAGGCGCGCCTGGAAGCGAACCGGTCCGCCGAGCGAACCGCTGACGGTCGGCGAGTAGAGCTTCGGCAGACCGGTGAGCGACACGCGCTTCGCGATCGCGGGCAGCAGCGCGTACGCGGCGTTACCGGGGCATTCCGTCGGACCCGTGTCGCGGTGGCCGGAGATCGCGTTCAGCGTCACGACCGTGCCGGCTTTGAACTTGAGGTTGCCACCCGAGGTGTAGACGACCTTCGACAGCGGATCGATGTGCGCGACATCGAGCCGCCACGCGAGCAGCTTCACGAGGGCGGCCTGCATCGCCGGCGGCGGTGTCACGCTGGTGAAGTTCCCGATCAGCGAGATGCCGACGGTGCCGGTGTTGAACCCGAGCGCGTGCGCGCCGATGACGTTCTTGTCGATGCCGCCCGCACGTCCCTCGTACACGTTGCCGTAGCGGTCGACGAGGAAGTTGTACCCGATGTCGTTCCAGCCGTTCCCCTGCACGTGGTAGGTCTCGATGCCGCGGACGATCGCGGCGGCTTGCGCCGGTGTGTAGTCGTTCGTGTTCGCCGTGTGGTGCACGATCGCGAGCTTCAGCGTCTTCGCGTACAGCGGCTTCGCGCGCACGATCTTCTCGTCGGCCATCCAGTCGGCGCGCGAGACGATCGCCGGCGACCCGGCAAGTGCGAGCGTGCGCCGGGGCGCCGTCGTCACGCGCGACCAGAGGTAATAGGCGCGGAGCGACCCGATCGAGCCGCTCGTGCGGAAGCGGATGCCGCCGGACGCACCGACCCACACGACGTTCCCGTCGTGCTTCCCGGGCCCGGGATCGCCGTCGGTGTCGTCGTCCGCGACCTGCCACGCGCTCCAGCGGCCGCCGGTCGTGCGTGTGGAGAACGCAACCGACCCGCTGCCGCGCCAGTGGAGGCCGACCATGTTGAACCGGATCGGGGGCGCAACGGCCTGCAGCGCGCGCGGCCCGATCGGGACGTCGCGCGCGACCATGGTGACGAGCCCGGCCCGGGCGATGCCGGGAAGCGCCAGGCAGGAAGCGGCGACGAAGAGAAGCTTCTTCATGGCGGCGTCTCGGAACGGTGCAGCAGGTCCGCTTCGCCTTCAAGGCGGAAAGCCCTTTCCCGAATAGAATCTTTACGGCCTTGAAACGCCTGCTCCTGGCGGTTCTCTTCGTCGCGGCCCTGGCGGCGCCCGGCGCGCTCGCGTCGCCTCCGCGCGTTCTCGTGATCCACTTCGGGCCCGACCTCGAGATCAACCCGGTGACCGAGGACTGGATCAAGAGCCAGCTCGCCCGGGCCGAGCACGGCTACGCCGCGGCCGTGATCGAGCTGGACACGCCGGGCGGCCTCTCGACGTCGATGAAGTCGATCTACCAGCGGGAGCTGGCCGAGAAGGTGCCGGTGATCGTCTACGTCGCGCCCGCCGGCGCGCGCGCCGCGTCCGCCGGCGTCTGGCTCTCGCAGGCCGCCGACGTCCTCGCCATGGCGCCGATCTCGAACATCGGCTCGTCGACCCCGATCGACTCGAGCGGCCAGAACATCGCCAGCGACCTCCGCCGCAAGGTCATCAACGACGCGGCCGCGTCGCTGAAGGCGCTCGCCGCCGCACATCACCGCAACACGTCCTGGCCCGTCCTCGCAGTCACGAAGGCGTCGAATCTGACGTCGCAGCAGGCGCTCGCGATGCACGTCATCGACTTCATCGCGCCGACGCTTCCGGCGCTCCTCCGCAAGATCGACGGCTACCGGACGAAGGACGCGCAGCGCGTCTTCACGCTGCACCTCGCCGGCGCGCAGCTCACGAACACGAGTCCCGGCTTTCTCACGCGGCTCCTGAACTCGATCATCGACCCGAACATCATCTCGCTGCTCTTCCTCGCCGGAATCGTCGGCGTCGGCTACGAGATCTTCCATCCAGGCGTCGTGCTGCCCGGCGCGCTCGGCGCCGTGTGCCTGCTGACCTCGCTGTTCGGCCTCTCCGTGCTGCCGATCGCGTGGACCGGGCTCGCGCTCGTCCTCCTCGGCGTCGCGCTGCTCGTGATCGACGCGCACGTCGTCACCCACGGCGCGCTCACGCTCGCCGGGCTCGTATCGACGGCGGTGGGTCTCGTCACGCTCTTCCACAACGCGGGCACGCCGTACCACACCTCCGTGCCGCTCGTCGTCACCGTGACCGTCCTCCTCGGGGGCTTCTGGGCGTTCGCGCTCGGCAAGGCGGTGCGGGCCCGCCGGATGCCGGTCACGGTCGGGCCCCAGGAGATCGTCGGGATGGTCGGCGTCGTGCGGGACAACGGCCTCGTGTTCGTCCGCGGGGAGCTCTGGCGCGTCCGGGCCGCGGAGCCGCTCCGCCCGGGCGAGCACGTCCAGGTCGACGCCCTCGACGGGCTGACCCTGAGCGTCCACCGGGTGTAGGGTCGCGTCGGTGGCCGCCGCCCTCGTCGCACTCGGGGTCGTCCTCGTCCTGCTGATCCTGTTTCTGATCAGTGCGATCAAGGTCGCGCGCGAGTACGAGCGCGGAATCGTCTTCCGCCTCGGCCGCCTGTTCCCGGAGCCGAAGGGGCCGGGCCTCTTCATCCTGATCCCGATCGTCGACCGGATGGTGAAGGTCGACCTGCGCACGATCACCCTGCAGATCCCGCCGCAGGAGGTGATCACGAAGGACAACGTCCCCGTCCGCGTGAACGCCGTCGCGTACTTCCGCATCGTCGACCCGAAGGCCGCGATCGTGCAGGTCGAGAACTACATGGTGGCGACGTCGCAGATCGCGCAGACGACCTTGCGCTCCGTGCTCGGCCAGCACTCGCTCGACGAGCTGCTCTCCGAGCGCGAGAAGATCAACACGATCCTGCAGGGGATCATCGACGAGCAGACCGCGCCGTGGGGCATCAAGGTCTCCGTGGTCGAGGTGAAGGACGTCGAGATCCCGCAGGGGATGCAGCGTGCGATGGCGCGGCAGGCGGAGGCAGAGCGCGAGCGCCGCGCGAAGGTAATCAACGCCGAGGGCGAGTTCCAGGCGTCGGAGCGGCTGAAGGACGCGGCGCTCGTGATCGAGGAGCACCCGATCGCGCTGCAGCTGCGCTACCTGCAGACGCTGCTCGAGCTCGGCTCGTCGCAGTCCACCACGATCGTGTTCCCGGCGCCGATCGACATCCTCAAGGCGTTCATGCCCAAGGAGTCGAGCTAGGGATTACTGCACGTCGCGGGTGCGCTGCTCGCGGAACCGCCTGGCCGCGTCGATCGCCGCGCCGAGGTTCAGGCCCTTGTCCTTGGCCTGCTTGATCAGCATCACGGTCTCGAGCGCGTCCATGTCGTAGATCCGCTGCTTCTTGCCCTTGGTGGGGATCTGGGCCTTGTTGGTCCAGTAGTCGAGCTGCATCTTGGAGATGCCGGCGATCCGGCAGACCTGGCCGAGGTACAGCTCCACCTTGCCCAGGTGGTCTGCCAGGTCGATCGGCTCCAACAGGTCGACTTGTCTCGAGTACGCCATCGCGTCAGCCCCTTGCTCTTTTTAACAACCCCGCGTTGTTACTTATACACCCATTCTTCCAAAAAGGGAAGCGATTTCTGTGAAAAGTTGCTCCGCCCCGGTCCGCGGCTGCGCGAACAGGGCTCGAAAGCAGGATTTGCAGGGGTTATTCCGCGGGGGCGTCGTCGCCGGAGTCGATCACCGGCGCGAGCGAGGACACCGTTTCGCCCTCGCGGAGGCGCATGACGATCACGCCCTGGGTGGCGCGGCCGAGCCGCTTGACGTCCGAGACCGGCATCTTGATCACGGTGCCGCCGGTCGAGATCAGCATCACCTGGTAGCCCTCGCGAACGACGCGTGCGCCGGCGAGCGTGCCGCGCGCCTCGGTGAGCTGGACCGTCTTCACGCCCATGCCGCCGCGGCCCTTCTTCGGGTACTCGGAGACGCGCGTGCGCTTGCCGTAGCCGTTCTCCGTGACGACGAGCAGGTCGGAGTCGTCGCGCGCGATCTCGGCGGCGATCACCTCGTCCTCGCCGCGGAGCGTCATGCCACGGACACCCTCGGTCGCGCGGCCCATCGCGCGCGCGTCCTCGGAC
>JAFAHG010000181.1 GCA_019237315.1 Actinomycetota bacterium | reverse complement strand
TAGAAGGCGTACACGCCGCATCTGCGCCGGGTTCTCGTGCCGCTGCTTCCCGAGGGCCCGTCGGAGGTGGCGGCCGAGGCGGCGCGAGCGCTCGCGCGTTCCAAGGCCAACGCCGACGAGTCGCTCGAGATCGTCGTTTTGCGCATGAGCAGCGCGTCCGCGAACGGCAAGGCGCAGCGTCCGGCGGAAGCGCGGCTGGTTCGCGAAACCAAAGAGCTCGCGTCGAGCCAGCCGATCGAGATCGAGGAGCGCGCGGCTCCCAAGGTGCGGCCGCTCGACGCGATCGCCGACGCGGTGCTGCGCGGCTACCAGCTCATGATCCTAGGTGCGGCGCGTCCGGCTCGCGAGAGCGTGCTCTACGGCCGGCTGATCGACAGCGTCGTCGCGAGGTCCGCGGTCGACACGTTCATCGTCTCGTCGAGCGTCGGCTTCGCGATGGAGAGCGTCAAGCGGATCGTCGTCCCGTTCACCGGCCGCGACTCCTCGCGCAACGCCGCCGACTTCGCGCTGACGCTCGCCTCGGGGCTGGGCGCGTCGGTTTTCGCGCTCAACGTCGCGCGCGAGCTGCCGATCGAACGCGCGACGGCGCTCGAGCAGCTGGCACGTCATCGCCGCTCGATCGAGGGCGCGCTGCACGAGCTCGAGGAGCGCGCAAAGCTCCTCGAGGTTCGTTTCGAGAGCGCGATCCGTACTGCCGCATCGCCGAGCCAAGAGATCCTGCGCGAGCTGCGGGAGCCCGGATACGATTTGTGCATCCTCGGCGCGACGAACCAGTCGCGGCGCGGCACCCCATTCTTCGGCGATACCGCCGACGTCGTCGTGCGCTATGCGCCAACCCCCGTGGGACTGCTCGTCCTCAAAATCTAACGATCCCGGATGCGGCTGCTCATCGTCGGCGGGACAAAATTTCTCGGACCGCACGTCGTCGATGCGGCGCTCGCGGCGGGGCACGACGTGACGATCCTCCACCGCGGGTCGACGCGCTTTGCACTCCCCCCGGGCGTCCGGGAGCTGATCGGCGACCGCGAAAGCAGCGGCCTCGATGAGCTGCGCGCGCTGCGGCCGGATGCGGTCGTCGACACGTGCGGCTACCGTCCGGAGCGGATTCGCGCCTCCGTCGAAGCGCTCGCCGCGACACGCCGCTACGTGTTCGTGTCGAGCGTCTCCGTCTATGCCGACCTCAGCCACGCCGGGATCGTCGAGGATGCGGCGCTGCACGATCCGCGCGCCGCCGATTCTTCGGACGCGGCGATCGCGTATGGGGCGGGGAAGGCCGGCTGCGAGCTTCTGCTGCACGAGCTGCTGGGAGAACGAGCTACGGTCGTGCGGCCCGGCTTGATCGCCGGTCCGTACGACCCGACGGACCGCTTCACGTACTGGGTCGAGCGCCTCGCGCGCGGCGGCGAGATCCTCGCGCCCGGCACGCCGCAGCGGCCGGTTCAGGTCGTCGACGTCCGCGACCTGGCCGCGTTCATCGTGCTGCTCGCCGAGCGCGACATCGCCGGAACCTTCAACGTCACCGGCCGCCAAATCGCGATGGGCGATCTCCTGGAAGCCGGGAGCGCCGCGGTCGTCCCGCACGCGCCCCGGCGGCTGCGTTGGATCGACGATGCGACGCTTCTGGCCCGCGGCGCCGGGCCGTGGATGGAGCTCCCGCTCTGGCTCGGCGACGACCCACGCTTTTCGGGGATGCTGCAGATCGACATCGGTCGCGCGCTCGCGGCGGGGCTGCGGCTGCGCGACATACGCGAAACGTTCGCCGCGACGGCGGCGTGGGTCGCGACGCTCCCGGCCGAGCGCGAACGCCTCGCGGGGCTCGCCCCTGTCAAGGAACGCGAGCTTCTCGCCGGCGCTCGCTAACTGCGCTTTTCGGATTCGGCGGGCGCCTTGCGGCTGGTACGATGGGGCCGCAATTTACCGCGCACTCCGGAGGGCATCATGCGGCTTCGCCTCGTTTCATTGGTCGCGTTCACCGCCGCGCTCGCAGGGACGGTCGGCGGTCTCGCCGGCTTTGCGACCGCGCAAGGCCTGCAGTTTCCGAAAGTCACCTATGCTGCGACGAACAACGTCGGCGCCGTGAACATCACGCCGGACAAGCTCAAGGCGATTCAATTAACGGCGACCCAGGTGAACTACTGGTTCGTGGACGCCAAGACGGGGAAGCAAGCGGTGATCGGCGTCC
>JAFAHG010000159.1 GCA_019237315.1 Actinomycetota bacterium | reverse complement strand
GGCAGCCACTCTCGCTTCTGCTCCTCGTTTCCGAAGAGCCAGATCGGGAGCGTCCCGAGCGAGTGGTGCGCGGCGACGGTGATCGCGACCGACGAGTCGGCGCGCGTCAGCTCCTCCACGGCGAGCGCGTACGACACCGTGTCGGTGCCGCCGCCGCCGTACTCCTCGGGGATCGTCATCCCCATGACTCCGAGCTCGGCGAGCTCCTCGACGAGCTCGTAGGGGAAGCGCTTCTCGCGGTCGAGCTCCGCCGCAACCGGCGCGACCTTCTCGCGCGCGAAGCGGCGGACGGTCTCGCGGACGAGCTCCTGCTCCGGCGTCAGGTCGAAGTCCACGGCGGGGGAAGGGTAGTGGGCGCCCCGTGCCCGGCGCGGTCGCTACGGTGAGTGGGCGATGGGGGCCAGGGACTTCTTCGCGTCGCTCGAGGAGCGCGCCGACACCTCGAAGATCGAGGGGATCGACCACTCGTACCTCTTCGACGTCGCCGGTGAGGGTGAATGGCTCGTCGAGGTGCGTGGCGGCACGGTCACGGTGTCCGAGGGGCCCGCCGACGCCGACGTCACGATCGCCTGCGACGCGGAGACGTTCGACCGGATTGCCGCGGGACAGCAGAACCCGGTGCTCGCGTACATGAGCGGCAAGGTGAAGATCAGCGGTGACACAGCAGCCGCGTTGAAGCTCCAGAAGATCTTCTAGTCGCTCAATTCGACGAGGAGCGCGCCGCCTGCGACGCGGTCGCCTTCCTGCACGTGCACCTCGCGCACGGTCGCCGCGTAGGGCGCCACTAGGGGCGTCTCCATCTTCATCGCCTCGATCACGACGAGCGGCTGCCGCGCGCCGACGTCGTCGCCGGCCTGCACGAGGACGCGGAGCACCGTGCCCGGCATCGGCGCGGTCACCGACGAGTGGCCGCCCGCGTCCGCGGCGACCGACAGCGCGTCGATGTCGGGGGGCGGCGCCGGCGGCGGAGCGGGGAGGTTGAGGCGGAACGGCGTCCGCCACGGCGCCGCGGCCGGCGGCGGTGTCTGCGAGAGCGGCGGATGCTCGACGAGGAACGCCGTCGTCGCCTCGCCGGCGCGCAGCGCGTGATGCGCAACGAGCCAGCGCAGGAACGGCAGGTTCGTGACGACGCCGCCGACGTCGGTGTCCGCGAGCGCTGCGCCCAGTCGGTCGAGCGCGTCCCCGCGCGTCGCACCGTGTGCGATCAGCTTCGCGATCATCGGGTCGTAGGACGTGCCGACCTCGTCGCCCTCGGCGACGCCGGCGTCCACGCGCACGCCGCGCGGCAGCCTGAGTCGCTCGACGCGTCCGGACTGCGGCAGGAACGTGCGCGGATCCTCGGCGTAGAGGCGCACCTCGACGGCGTGGCCCTCGAATCGCGGTGGCGGCGTCAGCGGCTCGCCGCGCGCGATGCGGATCTGCTCCGCGACGAGGTCGAGGCCGGTCACCGCTTCGGTCACCGGATGCTCGACCTGGATGCGCGCGTTCAGCTCGAGGAAGTAGAACTCGTCGCCGTCGAGCACGAACTCCGCCGTACCCGCGCCGACGTAACCGATCGCGCGTGCGAAGCGTACGGCTGCGTCGCCGATGCGCCCGCGAAGCTCGGCGTCGACCGCGGGTGACGGCGACTCCTCGAGCACCTTCTGGTGTCGTCTCTGCACCGAGCAGTCGCGCTCTCCGAGCGAGACGACGTTGCCGTGCGTGTCGGCGAGGAGCTGGATCTCGACGTGCCGCGGCCGCTCGAGGTACCGCTCGAGGTAGACGCGGTCGTCGCCGAACGCGGACTTCGCCTCGCGCCGAGCTGCTGCGAGGGCATCGTCGAGCTCGCGCTCGTTCCGCACGACGCGCATGCCGCGTCCGCCGCCGCCGGCCGCTGCCTTCACGAGCAGCGGGAAGCCGACGTCGTCCGCGTCGCCGTCGGGCACGACGGGGACGCCGACCTCGCGCGCGATGCGCTTCGCCTCGAGCTTGTCGCCGCCGGAGTCGAGGGCCTCCGGTGGCGGTCCGATCCACAGCAGCCCCGCTGCCTCGACTGCGCGCGCGAACGCGCCGCTCTCCGCGAGGAAGCCGTACCCGGGATGGATCGCATCCGCGCCGACCGACTTCGCCGCCCGGATGTGCTCCTCCGACCAGAGGTACGAGTGGATCTCGACCGTCTCGTCCGCGCTGCGCGCGTGCAGCGACCCGGCATCGTCGGGTGCGACGACGGCCACCGTCGCGATCCCGAGTTCGCGCGCGGTGCGGAACACCCGCAGCGCGATCTCGCCCCGGTTCGCTACGAGGAGCTTCCGAATCTCCACAACGCCGCCAGTGTGAGCAACGAGATGCCCGCGAGGCCGAGATACGGAACGGCGTCCGACGTGCTCTCCGCGATCGTCCCCCCGAGCGCTGCGCCGCCCGCCTGTCCTGGGGCCCACGCGAGGTTCACGAGGGAGAACGCGTAGCCGTAGTCGAGGCCGCGCGCCTCGGCCGCATGGGTGAGGAGCGTCATCCCCGGTGTGTAGAACGCGCCGAACGACAGTCCGGCGCACACGACGACCGCTGCGAGGGCGAACCGCTCGTTCGGCCACGGCAGGACGAGCGCGACAACGGTAGACGTGACGAGCGCGACCCGGATCGGCGCGAAGGGCCCGAAGCGATCGGCCATCCGGCCGAGCCCGACGTTGTTCACCGACTCGAGCGCACCGGCGACGAGCCACGTCGCACCGATCGCGACGGGACCGAACCCGAGGGCGGAGAGTCGCAGCGGCGCGAGCACGGACAGCGTCCCGAACAGGAGGCCGGGCAGGACGACGAACCAGACGCTCCACCGAATCCGCGGGTCGCCGAGCGCGCGCGTGAGCGTCGCGAACGGCTGCGGGGTCTCGGGACGCACGGCCGGCGTCGTCACCGCCCAGACCGCGACGCCGAGCGACGCGGCTGCGACGGTCCCGAACGTCCAGCCGATCCCCGCGACCGACGCGATGCCGCCGACGACGGGCCCGAGGAGGGCGCCGCCGATTGCGAACGCGAA
>JAFAHG010000203.1 GCA_019237315.1 Actinomycetota bacterium | reverse complement strand
CGAGCGGCGTCACCCACGCGGATACCGACGTCGCAAACGACTTGCCGAGGAACGGCCCGAGCGGCCGGCTCTCGAACGCCTGGATGTCGCGGGCGCTCCAGTCGTTCACGACGACGACGCCGAAGACCGCGTCCTCGAAGACCGGCGAGTCGGCGGCGACCACGTAGCCGAGCTCGACCTCGACGTCGAGCTGCCTCGTCGGCCCGAACTCCGCCTCGGAGAGCTGCCCGCACGGCCGTTCGATCCCGGTGCCGGAGACGACGACCGTCCCGGCGCGGCCGTGGTAGCCGACCGGGACGCGCCGCCAGTTCGGGAACAGCGGCTCGTCGTCCGGTCGGAAGTGACGGCCCATCGCGGTCGCGTGCTCGAGCGACGCGTAGAAGTCGACGAAGTCCGCGACCGTGAAGGGAAGCTCAAGCGTCACGTCGTGGGTCCCGTGCCGCGGGCCGTCGGCGTGGAGGAGCTCCTCCCACCGGGCGCGGCCGAGCGCGAACACCTCGTCGAGCGACGAGTAGCCGCGGAGCTCGACCACCTCGTCGCCGTCGCGGCGGCACAGCCTGCGGGCGCCGTCCCGCGAGAACACGCCGAAGCCGCTCACCGCGCGATTCTCGCCGTTTGCGAGCGGCCCGAGACGGTGAGACGGGAACCGTGGCGGTGAAGGTGAAGCCGGTCGCGCAGGCGGTGCTGACGCCCCTGCTGCGCGAGTCCGTGGCGGAGCGGATCGAGAAGCTCGCCGTGCTCGACGGCGCGGCGGAGCTGGTGCAGAAGGGCGTGCGCGCCGTGCTTCCGAGTGGGAGCGCCGCGAAGGACGTCGCGAGCGGCACGTGGCTCGGCCATCCTGTGCACCCGCCGCTCACCGATCTCGTCGTGGGCTCGTGGACGAGCGCGTGGATCCTCGACGCGTTCGGCGGCAAGCGCGTCGCGCCCGCCGCGGACGCGCTCGTCGGCGTCGGCATCGCGGCAGCGCTGCCGACGGCCGTGACGGGCCTCTCCGACTGGGCCGAGCTGCGCGAGGGGCCGCGACGCGTCGGCGTGGTCCACGCGCTCGGCAACTCGACGGCGCTGACCTTGCAGGTCCTTTCGTTCCTCGCGCGCCGGCGCGGTGCGCGTGCACGCGGCGTCGGCCTCTCGATGGCGGCGATGGGGATCGCGGGGTTCTCGGCCTGGCTCGGCGGTCACCTGTCCTTCGGCCGCGGGGTTGGCGTGAACCAGACCTCGTTCGAAGACTTCCCGACCGCGTGGACGTCGGTCGGCGACGAGAGCGCGCTCGACGGCGGCGATCCGATACGCCGCTCGGCCGGTGGCCGCGGGGTGCTGCTCGTGAAGCACCGCGGCACGATCCACGCGCTCGCCGACCGTTGCTCGCACCGCGGCTGCTCGCTCGCGGAGGGAAAGGTGAAGGGCGGCACCGTCACCTGCGCGTGTCACGGCAGCACGTTCAAGCTTGCCGACGGCAGCGTCGTGACCGGACCGGCGACCGCACCGCAGCCCATCCTCGAGGTACGCGTGCGCGACGGCAAGCTCGAGGTTCGAGCGCGCAAGGAGGAGTAGCGCCTGCGATCATCCGGTCATGGACACGCAGACGATCGACGACGAGTTCGCGAAGCTCCAGGCTGAGTTCGCGGACGTCGCGAAGACAGTCGAGACGCTCGCGGGAAAGCTGCAGGCAGCCGCGTCCGCCGGCGACGCCAACGCAAAGGAATGGCTCGGCGACCTGAAGCAGGTCGCACAGGACATCGACGACGAGCAGACCCAATCGAAGGCCGTGCTGCTCGCATTGCACTCGTTCATCGCTGGAGTCGCCCAGGGCGAGAGTGAGGACAAGCCGCCGCTCTTCGCGCCGGGTCACGAACCCGCACCGGAACCGCCGCCGCAACCGCAGCAGTACGTGCAGGGGCCCGGGATGATGATGGGCGGCCCATTCGGGGGCTACATGGGCGGCGGGTTTGCCCGGTCGATGGAGATGGGCGCGGCGATGAGCCTTGGTGCGAACCTCATCGGCAGCATCTTCCGCTGACGAGAGCTGTGGCTGCGCGGCCGACGCCGCTCCTCGAGCGGCTTCGGCCCGCGCGAGCCTGCACCGCCCGGTCTAGACGGGCTCCGCGCCGACCTCCTCGCATTCGACGCAGACCCAGTCGCCGTCGTGCGCGGCTTCGGCGCTGAGCGCCGCGGGCACCATCGTGACGCCGCAGCGCGGACAGATCGGAGGCTGGTCGCCGTCGCCCGTCGCGGAGGCTCCCCAACGGTGTCCGACTCCGCCTATCGAAGTGCCTCCGGCGTCAAGGTGTCCCTCGGGTCGAATGTGTGACAAGTCATCCACAGTCGACCTTCCCGGATCGCCCTGATCAGACGTGCGAGGTGACCCCGGCGGGGTCGGCGGCGGCGTTCGTGGAGGGGTCGGCCGACCACGAGCGCCAGTACTTGCCGTCGTCGAGCTCGCGCGCGAGGGTCGTCAGGCGCAGCGGATGGAACGTGTCGCACATCACCGCGAGCTCGTGTGTCTCGGTCATGCCGATCGAGCGCTCCGCGAGTCCGGGCTGCGGGCCGTGCGGGATCCCGGAGGGATGCAGCGTCACCGAGCCGACCTCGATGCCCTTGCGCGACGAGAAGTTCCCGTCGACGTAATAGATCATCTCCTCGCTGTTCAGGTTCGAGTGGTGGTACGGGATCGG
>JAFAHG010000066.1 GCA_019237315.1 Actinomycetota bacterium | reverse complement strand
AACAAGAGAGATGAGCCGCAGCTGGAAGGTGGCCTGCCTGGCCGGCGGCGGCGTGGGGCCCGAGCTGATGGCCGAGTCCTGGCGCGTCCTCGCCGAGGTTGCGCGCCTGCACGCGCTGCACCTCGACGACCTGCACCTGCCCTTCGGCGGCGAGGCGATGACTCGCTTCGGCCACCCGCTGCCGCACTCGACGCGCGAGACCTACCGCGAGGTCGACGCGATCTTCGTCACCTCGCCCGACGACCCCGCCCTCGACGGCGTCAAGAGCGACCTCGACCTCGTCTCGCGCGTCTCGCGCGTCCACAACGTTCCGCGCGGCGATCTCGTCGTCGTCGAGCCGGTCGGCTACGGCACCGACGAGACCGCGATCGCGCGCGCATTCCAGCTCGCGCGCGCGCGTCGCGCGCGCGTCACCTCCGTCGGCTCGACCGCCGACTGGAAGGAGCTCGTCGCGCGCGAAGCGGAATCCCAGGACGGCCTCGAGCTCGAGCACCTCACGCTCGGCCAGCTGCTCACGCGCTTCAGCGAGCATCCCGGCACCGTCGACCTCGTCGTCACGCCGGGCTACCTCGCGGAAGCGATCGTCGACGTCGCCGCGCACCTCGCCGGCAGCCTCAACACCGTCGCATGCGGCTGGCTCGCCGAGAGCGGGCCCGCGCTCTTCGCGCCGCACCTCTGCGAGGCGGACGAGGTCGCGGGCTTCGGCACTGCCGATCCCGTCGGGACGCTGCTCGCCGCGAGCCTGCTCCTCGGCGAAGGTCTCAATTCACGCTCCGCCGCGCGCACGCTCGAGCGCGCCGTCGCCGCTGCGGAGCGCGAGCGCACGACGGACACCCGCACCTTCACCGACGCCGTCATCGCACACCTTCCGGGTGCGCGCACCGACACGGAGCACTTCCAGGAGGTCCACCAGTGACACGCATGCTCGGCTCCGACGCCATCCTCCGCAGCCTCGAGGCCGAGGGCGTCGACGTGATGTTCGGCATCCCCGGCGGCGCGATCCTCCCGACCTACGACGCGATCGCGCGCGGCACGTCGGTGCGCCACGTCCTCGCGCGGCACGAGCAGGGCGCGGGCCACATGGCCGAGGGTTACGCGCGCGCATCCGGCAGGGTCGGCGTCGCAGTCGCGACCTCCGGTCCCGGCGCGACGAACCTCGTCACCCCGATCGCCGACGCGTGGATGGACTCCACGCCGCTCGTCTGCATCACCGGCCAGGTCAAGTCGTCGCTGATCGGAACCGACGCATTCCAGGAAACAGACGCAACCGGCATCACGATGCCGATCGTCAAGCACTCGTGGCTCGTGCAGGACGTGCGCGAGCTGCCGCAGGTGATGAAGAACGCGTTCCACGTCGCGCGCACCGGCCGCCCCGGCCCCGTTCTCGTCGACATCGCGAAGGACGTGCAGGAAGCCGAGCTCGACTTCTCGTACCCCGACGACCCCGACATGCCCGGCTGGAAGCCGCCGACGAAGGTGCACGAGCGCCAGGTGCGCGAGGCGGCGAAGGCGATCGCGGAAGCGCGGCAGCCGATCGTGTACGCGGGCGGCGGCGTCCTCAACGGCGACGCGTGCGCAGAGCTGCTCGCGCTCGTGGAAGCCGGTGCGCTTCCGTCCGTCGTGACGCTGATGGGGAAGGGCTGCCTCCCCGACAGCCACCCGCTCAACTACGGCCACCCCGGCATGCACGGCTCGAAGTACGCGAACTGGGCGCTCAACAAGTGCGACCTGATCATCGCCGTCGGCACGCGCTTCGACGACCGCGTCACCGGCAAGGTGTCCGCGTTCGCGCCGGGGGCGAAGGTCATCCACTTCGACATCGACGCGGCCGAGGTGGGGAAGATCCGCAACGCCGACATCCCGGTCGTCGGCCCGCTCAAGCTCGCGCTCACGCAGCTGACGCGCGAGCTGAAGGCGCTCGAGCAGCGCGACCGCACCGCCTGGCACGCGCAGCTCCGGGAGTGGCAGGAGCTCTACCCGTACAAGTACCGCAAGGCTGAAGGCGTGCTGAAGCCGCAGACCGTGATCGAGACGCTGCGAGACCTCTCCGCCGAGCGCACCGAGGACGTCGTGTGGACGACGGGCGTCGGCCAGCACCAGATGTGGGCGATGCAGTACCTCCTGTGCGACAAGCCGCGCTCGTTCATCACGTCGGGCGGGCTCGGGACGATGGGCTACGGCGTTCCCGCCGCGGTCGGCGCGAAGGCCGCGCGTCCCGATGCGACCGTCGTGTGCGTCGACGGCGACGGCTGCTACCAGATGACGTGCCAGGAGCTTGCGACCTCGGCGCTCGAAGGCCTGCCGATCGTGGT
>JAFAHG010000077.1 GCA_019237315.1 Actinomycetota bacterium | reverse complement strand
CTCGCGGTCGACGGCGTGCAGTTCCATCCGGAGTCGGTGCTGACGCCGGTCGGGAAGGACCTCGCACGCAACTTCCTGGAGGCGCGATGACGATCCAGGAAGCGCTGACGCAGCTCCTCGACGGACACGACCTCTCGCGCGACGAGGGCCGGCGCGTGATGGACCAGATCATATCGGGTGAGGCGACGCCGGCGCAGATCGGCGGCTTTCTCGTCGCGCTCCGGCTCAAAGGCGAGACGGCGGACGAGATCGCGGGGTGCGCCGAGGCGATGCGCGCGCACGTGCTGCCCGTGCGCCCGGAGCGCGAGGACCTCGTCGACACCGCGGGAACGGGCGGCGACGGCGGCAAGACGTTCAACATCTCGACAGCCGCGGCGCTCGTCGCGGCGGCGGCGGGCGCGGGCGTTGCGAAGCACGGCAACCGCTCCGTCTCGTCGCAGGCAGGGTCGGCGGACGTTCTCGAGGAGCTCGGCTTCGATCTCGAGCTTGCGCCGGAGCGCATCGCGCAGTCGATCGACGAGCTCGGGTTCGGGTTCATGTTCGCGCCCACGCACCATCCGTCGATGCGCCACGCGGCGCCGGTGCGGCGCGAGCTCGCGGCGCGCACCGTCTTCAACGTGCTGGGGCCGCTGACGAACCCCGCGGGTGCGCGCGCGCAGGTCGTCGGCGTGTACTCACCGCTGCTCGTGCCGGTGATCGCGGACGTGCTCGCCGCGCTCGGCGCGCGACGCGCCTTCGTCGTGCACGGCGCGGGCGGGATCGACGAGCTGTCGCCCGCCGGGCCGAACCTCGTGTGCGAGGTCGTGGACGGATCGGTGCGTCGCCGCGAGATCGACCCGCTCGACCTCGGCGTCGAGCGCTGCGACCCCGACGAGCTGCGCGGGGGGACGGCGGCCGACAACGCGGTGTCGATCCGCGAGGTCCTCGCGGGCGCGCGGGGCGGCCGCCGCTCGGCGATCCTGCTGAACGCCGCGGGCGCGATCGCCGCCGGCGGCCACGCCGAGGACCTGCGCGAAGGCCTGGAACTCGCGCGCGAGGCCCTGGACTCGGGCGCCGCCGCAGAGCGCCTCGACCAGCTCGCCGCATTCTCCCGAAAGGACCTGTCCAGTGTCTGACACTGGACGTGGCCGTTTCGGACGGGCGCTCGCGGCGCCGGGGTTCGGGGCGATCGCGGAGTTCAAGCGGCGCTCTCCCTCGGCCGGAGACCTGCAGCCGGACGGCGACGTCGTCGCGGTCGCGCGCGCATACGAGCGCGCGGGGGCGCGCGCGATGTCGGTACTCGTCGACGAGCGGTTCGCCGGAACATGGGACGACCTGCGCGCGGCACGCAACGCCACGACGCTGCCGCTCCTCGCCAAGGGTTTCTTCGACAGCTCCGACGACCTGCGCACGGCGGCCGAAGCGGGTGCGGACGCGATCCTGCTCCTCCTCTGCGACCTCGACGACGAGACGTGCGCGCGGCTCATGCGCGAGGCGAGCGACCTCGGGCTCGACACGCTCGTCGAGGCGCACGACGCCGACGAGCTCGAGCGTGCGACGAAGCTCGGCGCACCGGTGATCGGCGTCAACGCGCGCGACCTCTCGACCTTCGCGATCGACCGGCAGGCGCAGCTCGCGCTCGTCGCGAGCGCGCCGCGTGACCGCGTGATCGTCGCGGAGTCCGCGATCGCAACGCGCGCGCAGGGCGCCGCGGCCGAGCTCGCCGGGGCGAACGTCATCCTCGTCGGCTCGACGCTGATGCGCGCCCGAGACCCCGGCACGAAGCTCGCCGATCTCATCCAGCGGCCGCTCGTGAAGGTGTGCGGCCTCACGCGGCAGGAGGACGTCGATGCAGCCGTCGAGGCCGGCGCCGACCTCGTCGGGTTCATCCTCGCGCAGGAGAGCCGCCGGCGCACG
The DNA here is from genome assembly GCA_019237315.1 of Actinomycetota bacterium. Taxonomy (GTDB): domain Bacteria; phylum Actinomycetota; class Thermoleophilia; order Gaiellales; family Gaiellaceae; genus PALSA-600. The sequence continues at coordinate 2,369 of JAFAHG010000077.1, read as the reverse complement.
GACGAGCTTCTCGCCGCACCCGAGACGGTGCTCCGCGTCGCGGTCTTCGTCGGCGACCGGCACGACACGGACGCCGACGTCGTCCAGTTCTACGAACGCGAGAACGGACACCGCGCGCGCGACGGCGTCCTGATGCGGAACGAGGAGCGCGTCGGAACGGTCGTCGACCTGCCGTGGGAGGAAGGCGACGCGACACACCTCGACCGGGCGCGCGCGACGAGGGGTCGCGTGATGCTCGCCGGCGGACTCGACCCGCAGAACGTCCGCGCGGCGATCGACGCCGTCCGTCCGTGGGCGGTCGACTCCGCACGCTCGACCGAACGCGAGCCCGGCATCAAGGACCACGACAAAGTCAAGGCATGGGTGGAGGCTGCGAGATGACGACGACCTTCGGCGCCTACGGTGGGCGCTACGTTCCCGAAACGCTGATCCCGGCGCTCGACGAGCTGACCGCCGGCTGGAACGCTGCGAAGAACGACGAGAGCTTTCACCGCGAGCTGCACGAGCTCCTGACCACGTACGCGGGAAGGCCGACGCCGCTGACGCCCGCGCCGCGCTTCGCTCCCGGCAAGCGCCTCTATCTCAAGCGCGAGGACCTGAACCACACCGGCGCGCACAAGCTGAACAACGCGCTCGGCCAGGCAGTGCTCGCGCGGCGCCTGGGCAAGCACCGCATCGTCGCCGAGACCGGCGCCGGGCAGCACGGTGTCGCCACGGCGACCGTCTGCGCGAAGTTCGGCCTCGAGTGCGTCGTCTACATGGGAGCCGAGGACATGCGCCGGCAGAAGCCGAACGTCGAGCGCATGCATTTGCTCGGTGCGGAGGTGCGCGCCGTCGAGTTCGGAACGAAGACGCTGAAGGAGGCGACGAGCGAGGCGATCCGCGACTGGATCACGAACGTCGACACGACGCACTACCTCATCGGCTCCTGCGTCGGGCCCGCGCCCTACCCCGAGCTGGTCCGCGACCTGCAGCGCGTGATCGGCGACGAGGCGCGCGAGCAGTTCCTCGCGGCGGAAGGGCGGCTCCCGGAGGTCGTCGTCGCCTGCGTCGGCGGCGGGTCGAATGCGATCGGTGCGTTCTACGCATTCGTCGACGACACGGACGTGCGGCTCGTCGGTGTCGAGGCTGCGGGCGCCGCGAGCCTCGGGACCGGACGGCCCGGCGTGCTGCACGGCGCACGCTCGTCGATCCTCGCCGACGAGGACGGACAGATCGCCGATGCGCATTCGATCTCCGCCGGGCTCGACTACCCGGGCGTCGGCCCCGAGCACGCCGCGCTGCGCGACGCGGGACGCGCCGAGTACCTGCCGTGCACCGACGACCAGGCGCTCGCAGCCTTTCATCGTCTCGCGGAGACCGAGGGGATCATCCCTGCACTCGAGAGCTCGCACGCTCTCGCGCGCGCGCTCGACCTCGACGAGGAGCTCGTCCTCGTGTGTCTCTCCGGCCGCGGCGACAAGGATCTCGCGGAAGTGCTCGCACACTCGTGAAGAAGCTCGCGATTTACCTCGTGTGCGAGCCCGAAACGCCCGAGCTCGCAGAAGCCGCCGTCGACGGCGGCGCCGACCTCATCGAGCTCGGCTTCCCGTTTTCGGACCCGCTCGCGGAGGGTCCGACGATCCGCCTCGCCTCGGAGCGCGCGCTCGCGCGCGGCATGCGTACGCGGCAATGCATCGATTGCCTCGGTGCCGTCCGCGCCCGCGTCGACGTGCCGATCGTGCCGATGACGTACGCGGCGATCCTCGAGGCGTACGGCTACGAGCGCTTCGTCGCCGACACGCGCGCGGCTGGGGCGTCGTCCGCGATCGTCGTCGACCTCCCGGTCGAGGACCATCCGGAGGTGCCCCGCGTCCAGCTTGTCGCGCCGACCTCGACCGACGAGCGGATCGCGACGTGCGCCGCGGCGACGGACGGCTGGCTCTACCTGGTGTCGCTGACCGGCACCACGGGCGCGCGCGGTGAGGTCTCCCCCGCGCTCGCCGGCCTCGTCGAGCGCACGCGCGCGCTCACCGACGTGCCGCTCTACGCGGGGTTCGGGATCTCGACGCCCGAGCACGCCGCCACCGTCGCGGAGCTCGCCGACGGCGTGGTCGTGGGGTCGCGTGCCATCCAGGTCGCCGAGGACGGACCGGCCGCGCTGCGCGACTACGTCCGCGGCTTGCGCGAGGCGATCGACGCCGCCGTTCCCGCCTAGCTGGGGACGAATTGTCACACCTTTTGCGCGAAGGACACTTGACGGACACCCGTCGCCGATAGGCGGTGTCGGACACCGTTTCGTAGGCTTCGGGCGTGGACGGCGGGTCGGTCGCGGTCGTGGGTGCAGGGGTGTTCGGCGCGGCGACGGCACGCGAGCTGTCGCGGCGCGG
>JAFAHG010000291.1 GCA_019237315.1 Actinomycetota bacterium | reverse complement strand
CGGCGCGGTCCGTACACTGGCCGCCGGTGTTCGAGGCCCTCTCCGACAAGCTCGGCGCGGCGCTCGGCGACCTGCGGAAGAAGGGCAGGCTCGACGACGAGGCGATCTCGCGCGCGATGCGCGAGATCCGGCTCGCGCTGCTCGAGGCCGACGTCAACCTCGAGGTCGTCCGTGACTTCGTCGCGCGCGTCCGCGAACGTGCGCTCGGCGAGGAGGTGCTGAAGAGCCTCACGCCCGGGCAGCAGGTCGTCAAGGTCGTGCACGACGAGCTGACCGAGCTGATGGGTTCCGCGTCGTCGGGGCTCGCGCTCGGCAAGTTCACCGTCATCCTCCTTGCGGGTCTCCAGGGCTCGGGCAAGACGACGACCGCGGCGAAGCTCGCGCTCCAGTTGCGCAAGCAGGGACGCAAGCCCGGGCTCGTCGCCGCCGACCTCCAGCGCCCCGCTGCGATCGACCAGCTCGAGCAGCTCGGCCGTCAGATCGACGTGCCCGTCTTTCGCACAGACACGAACGACGCGGTCGAAGCCGCGTCGAGCGGACTCGCCCGCGCGCGCGAACAGGGCCTCGACACGGTGATGGTCGACAGCGCCGGCCGTCTCCAGGTCGACGAGGCGCTGATGGACGAGCTCGTGCGCGTCCGCGACGCGGTGCGGCCGATGAACGTGCTGCTCGTCCTCGACGCGATGACGGGCCAGGAAGCCGTCAACGTCGCGCGCGCGTTCGAGGAGCGCGTCGCGTTCGACGGCGTCGTCCTGACGAAGCTCGACGGCGACGCGCGCGGCGGCGCCGCACTCTCGGTGCGCGCGGTCACGGGCAAGCCGATCATGTTCATCTCGACCGGGGAGAAACTCGCCGACCTCGAGCAGTTCCACCCGGACCGTATGGCGTCGCGCATCCTCGGGATGGGCGACGTCCTCACGCTGATCGAGCGCGCAGAGCAGGCGGCGTCCGAGGACGAACAGGCCGAGATGGAAGCGCGCATGCGCAAGGGCCAGTTCACGTTCGACGACTTCCTGAGGTCGTTCGCGATGCTGCGCCGGATGGGCCCGCTCCAGGGCGTGCTCAAGATGATCCCCGGCCTCGGCCAGCAGCTCGACGGCCTCGACATCGACGAGAACCGGCTCAAGCGGGTCGAGGCGATCGTCCACTCGATGACCCCGGAAGAACGGGCGATCCCGCACCTCATCGACGGGCGCCGCCGCCAGCGGATCGCCCGCGGCTCCGGGACGACCGTCGAGCAGGTGAACCAGCTCCTCGAGGGCCGGAAGATGATGGAGCGGATGCTCAAGCAGATGGGGAAGGGCAAGCTGCCGAGCCTTCCCGGCATGCCCGGCACAGCGCCTGCCCCGGCCCGAAGCGGCTCGAAACGGAAGAAGAGCAAGAGCCGGGCCAAGCGCCGCTAACCTGTCCCCCATGGCAGTGAAGCTCAGGCTCACGCGAGTGGGCTCCAAGAAGAACCCGATCTACCGCGTCGTGGCGGCCGACAGCCGCTCCCCGCGCGACGGCAAGTTCCTGGAGATCGTCGGCCGCTACAACCCCCAGACCGACCCTTCGACCATCGACTTCGACGAGGCGAAGGTGAAGGACTGGCTCGGAAAGGGCGCGCTCCCGACGGAGGCCGTCGCCCGCCTGCTCAAGGCCAAGGGTCTCTCCGCGTAATGGCCGAGCTGCTCGCGTTTCTCGCGCGAGAGCTCGTCGACGACCCGGAAGCCGTGCACGTCGACTCGGAGGAACGCGACGGCGCCCTCGTGCTGCGACTTCACGTCGCGGAGGACGATCGGGGGAAGGTGATCGGCCGCGGCGGGCGCATCGTGCGCGCGCTCCGGACGATCCTGCGGGCGACCGCGGTGCGAGAGGGCAGGCGCGTCCTCGTCGAGATCGTGGAGTAGCCGTGGAGCGTGTGCGCGTGGGCCGGGTTGGGCGGCCGCATGGGCTCGACGGGGCGTTCGTGGTCGAGGACGCAAGCGACGACGACCGCTGGTTCAGGGTGGGTGCGCAGCTGTACGCCGCCGGGAGCGAGGTCGAGGTGGTGCTCGCCCGGCGCGGGGGCGGCGGCAGGCGCGTGATCAAGCTCGACCGCCAGGTGGAACGCGGCGCGGAGCTCGCGGTGGCGCGGGATGCGCTGCCGCCGACGGCCGAGGACGAGTACTACGACTTCCAGCTCGTCGGCCTCGAGGTCGTCGAGGAGGACGGCGGCGCCCTCGGCCGGGTGGCGCGCGTCGAGCACGGTGTCGCAAACGACGCGCTCGAGCTCGACGGCGGCCTGCTGCTCCCCCTCGTCGGGAACTGTGTGCGGCACATCGACCTCGAAGCGGGACGTATCCTTGTCGCCCGCGGCTTCTCCGACCCCGCCTAGCCCTCCTTTGCAGCTCGACGTCTTCACACTCGTTCCCCACGCGTACGCCTGGCTCACGGAGCAGCGTCCCGTCGCGACGGTGCTCGGGTCCGAGCTCGACCTGCGGCTCTACTCCTACCGCGACTACACACCGCTGCGTGCAGGTCAGATCGACGACGAGCCCTACGGCGGCGGTGCGGGAATGGTGCTGCGCGTGGACGTCGTCGCGGAGGCTCTCGATGCGGTGTACGGCGAAGCCCCCTCGCACCGCGTGGTCGCGCTGACGCCGCAGGGGCGCCAGCTCACGCAGGAAGTCGTCGAGCAGCTTGCCGCCGAAGACCACGTGACGCTGCTGTCGGCGCGGTTCGAGGGCTTCGACGAGCGGATCGTCGAGCACCTCTGCACGGACTCGATCTCGGTTGGACCGTACGTGCTCTCGAACGGCGATCTGCCGGCGATGATCCTCGTCGACGCGATTGCACGGCGGCTCCCCGGCGCACTCGCCGAGGGTTCGGGCGAGCTCGAGTCGTTCTCGGTCGAGCTCGGCGGCGCGCTCGAGCATCCGCACTACACGCGGCCGGCGGAGTTCCGCGGCTGGCGCGTGCCCGAGGTGCTCCTGTCCGGCGACCACGGTCGCGTCGAAGCCTGGCGGCGGGAACACGTCCGGTGATGCGCTGGCTCCGCAATCCGATCGACCGGCTGACGGACGGCCTGCCGCGGCCCTGGCGCGTCACGATCGACTGGCTCGTCACGATCGTCGGCGCGATCCTGATCGTGCTCGCGATCAAGCAGTGGATCATCAACCCGTACCGCATCCCGTCGAGCTCGATGGAGCCGACGCTGCACTGCGCGCGACCGGGTCTCGGCTGCGAGGCGTCCTTTTCGGACCGCGTGCTCGCGTGCCGTTTCTGTTACGACATCTGGGGGCCGAAGCGCGGCGACATCATCGTGTTCAAGACGCCGCCGGCCGCGGCGCTCGCGTGCGGCGCGGGCGGGACCTTCGTGAAGCGCCTGATCGGACTGCCCGGCGACACCGTCTTCGAGGACGCGCACGGGTACATCTGGATCAACGGGAAGCAGCTGAACGAGCCCTACGTGCAGGCCGACCGCCGGATCCAGGACGTGCAGCAGAACCCGGACTACAGAAACCACAAGTGGGTGGTCGCCCCAGGCCACTACTTCTTCATGGGCGACAATCGCGGCGAGTCGTGCGACTCGCGCAAGTGGGGGTCGGTCCCGCGCGGGAACCTGATCGGCAAGGTGATCGCGACCTACTGGCCGCCGTCCCGGATCTCGATCGTCTAGCCGGGCCGGGCCCCGTCCCCTGTGGACGAATCGGCACGAACTCGGCGCACTTCCGTCACAGACACGTGACCTTTCCGGGGCTACCGTGCCACGGCCCCCGGGTGGGTGGGGGGTCAGTGGGTGGGTCGGCGGCGGGCTGGTCCCGCGCGTCGGCTACCATGCAGCCGCCTTCCCGGCCTCTCTCTCATGAGCACGACGATCCAGGAACTCGAGCGCCGCCAGCTGCGCGAAGTGCCTCGCTTCAAGGCGGGCGACACGGTGCGCGTCCACTTCCGGGTCATCGAGGGGAGCCGGCAGCGCATCCAGGTCTTCGAGGGTGTCGTGCTGCGGCGCAGCGGCGCCGGTGTCCGAGAGACGTTCACCGTCCGCAAGAACTCCTTCGGCGTCGGCGTGGAGCGCACGTTCCCGCTGCACTCGCCGAAGATCGACAAGATCGACGTCGCCGCGATCGGCGACGTCAACCGCGCGAAGCTGTACTACCTCCGCGGGAAGGTCGGCCGCAAGGCGCGCATCCGCGAGCTTCGCCAGACCTGAGAACTTCGCAACGAGTGTGAAACGCCTGCGGGCGGCGGCCGCGTGCGCGGTTATCCTCGACGCGTGGCGAAGCTCACCGGGCGGAAGCTCCTCACGTTCGACCGCCGGCTCGGCGGACGGTTCGTCGCCGGTGCCGACGAGGCGGGACGCGGACCGCTTGCAGGGCCGCTCGTCGTCGCGGGCGTCCTGCTCGACCTGGATGCGCTCCGAGAGCACCGCGCGCGCCCGCTCGCGTTCCTGAACGACTCGAAGCAGCTCGACCACGCGGCGCGCGAGCGGCTCTACTCCGCCGTCATCGCGTGCGCGTGCCGCGTCTCGGTGCACGTGTTCCCTCCCGCGGTGATCGACCGCGACGGGCTGCACCGCACGAACCTCCGCGGCCTGTGCGCGGCGCTTGCGGCGTGTCAGCCCGCCGACGTGAACCTCGTCGACGGCTTCCGTCTCGGCCCGGCGGCGCCGCCGCACCGGGCGGTCGTCGACGGCGACGAGAAGAGCGCGGCCATCGCCGCGGCGTCGATCGTCGCGAAGGTGACGCGCGACCGCTACATGAAGACGGCGGACGCGATCTATCCGGCGTACGGCTTCTCCTCGCACGTCGGCTACATCACGCCTGCGCACAGCGCCGTCGTCCGGCGCATCGGCCCGTCGGAGATTCACCGCCGCTCGTTCCAGGCGCTCTGCTACCGGGACCAGCCTGCCGCCTAGGAACGACGCGGAGCGCCGCGCCGCACGCTGGTACCGCCTGCGCGGGTACCGGATCCTCGGCGCGAACGTCTGGGTCGGCGGCTACGAGCTCGACCTCGTCGCGCGCCGTGGCACGACGCTCGTCTTCTGCGAGGTGAAGTCGAAGAGCGGGACGGCGTTCGGGGACCCGCTCGACATGGTGGGGGAGGAGAAGGTTCGGCGCGTCCGCCGCGCCGCCGAGGCCTGGCTCGCCCGCCGACCCGAGCTGGCGCAGATGAGCGTGCGCTTCGACGTCGTCGTCGAGCGTGCTGGGCGCCTGTCGTGCGTTCGCGCCGCGTTCTAGGACCAGGAAACACCTCGCCGCCCGCGAACGAAAGGCGGTGGCGGCGACGCAGGAATCGCTCTACGCGGAGATCGACCTCGACCTCTCCTGGTCGGAGCGCGAGCTTCCCGAGCGCGAGCGGACGAAGCACGTCCATCGTCTGCACCCCTACCTCGGGAAGTTCATCCCGCAGCTCGTCGAGGAGCTCTTTCGCCGCTACGTCCCGGCGCGCGGCCGCGTGCTCGATCCGTTCGCGGGCAGCGGCACGACGCTCGTGCAGGCGCTCGAGAGCGGACGCGACTCGGTCGGCGTCGACATCGCGTCGTTCAACTGCCTCCTCATGGGGGTCAAGACCGCGCGCTACGACCCCTTCGCGCTCGAGCACGACCTGCGCGACGCGCTGCGGCGGCTGCCGGACGCCGAGCCGACCAAGCCTTCCGCGTATGTCCGCACGTGGTACGCGTCGCCCGCAGCCGAGCAGCTGCTCGCTTTCCGTGGCCTCGCCGCCGACTACGAGCATGCCGACGTCCTGCGAGTCGTACTTGCGCGGGCGGCGCGGTCTGCACGTCTGACGACGCACTTCGATCTCGACTTCCCGCGCGTGCCGCAACGCGACCCGTACTGGTGCCACAAGCACAAGCGCGAATGCCGTCCCGTCGAACACGCCGACCACTTTCTCCGCCGCTATACGCTCGACACGCTCGCGCGGCTGAAGGAGTTCGGGCGTGTGCGGACGCGTCGCGAAGCGATGATCCTGCACGGCGACGCGCGGGAGCTCGACCTTCCCGGACGGTTCGACGCGGTCGTCACCTCGCCGCCGTACCCGGGGCTGATCGACTACCACGAGCAACATCGCTACGCGTACGAGCTGCTCGGCCTCGACGACCTGCGCGAGCGCGAGCTCGGAGCGGCCGCGCGCGGGACGAGCCGCGCCGCGCTTGCCGCATATGTCGAAGGCGTGGCGGCGGTGCTCGAACGCTGCGCGGGCATGCTCAAACGCGGTGCGCCGCTTGCGATCGTCGTCAACGACCGCCGCGGGCTCTACCCCGAGATTCTCGAGCGCGCAGGATTGCGCCTCGACGCGCGCCACCGCCGGCACGTCAACCGGCGCACGGGTCGTCGCGCGGGCGAGTACTTCGAGGACGTCCTCGTCGCACGTCGCGCCTGACCTAGACTCCAGGCATGCCCGAGTTGCCTCTGACCGGGGGCTGCCTGTGCGGCGGCGTGCGGTTCGAGATCAGCGAGCCGTTGCAGTCGGCGAACTGGTGCCACTGCACGCGTTGCCAGCGGCGCACCGGCGGTGCGGCGTCGGCGCAAGGGCGCATCGCGCCCGGCTCGCTTCGCGTCCTGCAAGGTGAAGAGCTGCTGCGTGCGTACAGGCCGCCCGACGGCTTCGCGAAGGTCTTCTGCAGCGCCTGCGGCTCGGGCCTCTGGAGCGAGAGCCCGGATGACCCGGAGGTGAAAGGGGTGCGCCTCGGCGCGTTCGACGGCGATCCCGGCGTCCGGCCGCAGTGGCGGCAGTTCGTCGCGTATGCCGCGCCGTGGGAGCCGATCCCGGACGACGGGCTACCGCGCTTCCCCGAGCGGCGCACCGGCTAACCGGCGCGCGAAAAGTTCCACTTTCGCCACAGACATGTGACGAACTGTCGCCTACTGTGGCAACGTGCTCGCACGCACGTTCACCCACGCTCTCGTCGGTCTCGAGTCGCGTCGCGTCGAGGTCGAGGCGCACCTCCAGAACGGGCTACCGGCGTTCGCGATCGTCGGCCTCGCCGACCGGGCCTGCCAGGAGGCGAAAGAGCGTGTTCGTTCCGGCATCGCCTCGGCGGAGCTCCAGTGGCCAGGACACCGGATCACGGTCAACCTGGCGCCCGCCGATTTGCGCAAGGAAGGCTCGGGGTTCGACCTGCCGATCGCGCTCGCCGTTCTCGCCGCGTCGCGGCAGGTGCCGCTCGGTGCGCTCGCGGGCCACGCCGCCGTCGGCGAGCTCGCTCTCGACGGTCGTCTGCGCCCGGTACCGGGCACGCTCGTCGCCGCGGAAGGAGCACGTCGCGGCGGCGCCCGGCGGCTCGTGTGCGCGGCGGAGTCGGGCCCGGAGGTGCTCCTCGCAGGGGTCGAACCGGTCCCGGTGCGACATCTCGCCGAGGCGGTCGCGTACTTCCGCGGCGAGCGTGACCCGCCGCCCGTCGAGGCTCCGCCTGGCGACGTGGCGGTCGCCGTTCCCGACCTCGCGGACGTGCGCGGCCAGGAACGCGCCCGGCGCGCGCTCGAGATCGCGGCGGCGGGCGCGCACAACCTGCTGCTCGCGGGACCTCCGGGCATCGGCAAGACGATGCTCGCCCGTCGGCTGCCCGGGATCCTGCCGCGACTCGACGACGAGGAGGCGCTCGAGGTCACGCGCATCCACTCCGTGGCGGGGTTGCTGCCGCAGGGCGGCGGGCTCCTGCGCACGCCGCCATTCAGGGCGCCGCACCACACGGCGTCGACCGCCGCAGTCATCGGCGGTGGACCGCACCCGCGGCCGGGCGAGGCGAGCCTCGCGCACCGCGGCGTCCTCCTCCTCGACGAGCTACCCGAGTTCCCGCGGCCCGTCCTCGAAGCGCTGCGTCAGCCGCTCGAGGACGGCACCGTCGCGGTTGCACGCGTGGGCGGGCGCGTCGTCTTCCCGGCGCGGTTCCAGCTCGTCGGCACGATGAACATGTGTCCCTGCGGCGCGCGAGGTGACCCGGCCGCGCAGTGCACGTGCTCCCCACAGCGCCTCGACCGTTACCGCGAGCGCCTGTCCCGAGCGCTGCTCGACCGGTTCGACCTCGTCGTCGCGCTGCCTCGACCGCGCGCGGGGGAGCTCGGCGGGGCGGCCGGCGAGGCGTCGGCGGCTGTTCGCGAACGCGTCGTCGCAGCGCGTGCACGCGCAGGCGACGATCTCGCGCGAACGACGGACGCCGATGCGCTGCTCACACGCGCCGTCGAGCGACTCCCGCTCTCCGGCCGTGGCCATGCACGCGTCGCCCGCGTTGCGCGCACGATCGCCGCGCTCGCAGCCGCGCCCCACGTCGCGCCCGAGCACGTCGCTGAAGCGCTGGCGTACCGCTCTCCGACCGAGCTTGCCGTCGCGTGAGCGAGCTCGCTCTTGCAGTGTTCGCAGCCGCGCGCGACGTCCACGCGGCGCCGCGCGAAACGCGCTCGCGGCAGTACGAACAGTTCGCCGCCTCGTTCGACGACCGCGCATATGTCGACGAGCTCTCGCAGCGAGGATTCCGCTGGCTCGCGCGGTCCGATCCCGCGTTTCCGCCTCTGCTCGGCGCGATTCACGACCCGCCGCCCGGCCTTTTCCTCCGCGGCGCCGCCGACACGCGTGTGCTCGCGGCGCCTTCCGTCGCCGTCGTCGGGGCGCGGAGCTGCGCCGACTACGGTGCGCACGTCGCGCGCGGACTTGCACGCGGTCTCGCGGCTGCGGGAGTGGTGGTCGTCTCCGGTCTCGCGCGCGGCGTCGACGGCTGGGCTCATCGTGGAGCACTCGACGCCGGCGGGACGACCGTCGCCGTTCTCGGGTGCGGCATCGACCGGGACTACCCGCGGGCACATGCGCGGCTCGCCGCGGAGGTGGCGGCAGCGGGCCTCGTCGTCTCCGAGTATCCGCCCGGCGTCGCGCCCGCGCCGTGGCGCTTCCCCGCGAGGAACCGCATCGTCGCCGGACTGGCACGCGCGACGGTCGTCGTCGAAGCCCGCGAACGAAGCGGCGCGCTGATCACCGCCGACCTCGCGCTCGAGGAGGGGCGGGACGTGCTGGCGGTGCCGGGCGAGATCACCTCTGCGCTCTCGCGTGGGACGAATGCGCTGCTCCGCCTCGGAGCGACCGTAGTCACGGGTCCCGAGGACGTCCTCGAAGTTCTCGGCATCGCGCCGCGGCCGAACGAGGACAACGGCGGCCCCGCGCCCGGCTCACCGGCAGCGGCCGCCCTCGCAGCGCTCGCCGACGGCGCAGCGACTGCCGACGAGATTGCCCGCAACGCCCGGCTCGACCCGGCCGCCACCGCGGCCGCGCTCGTCGAGCTCGAGCTCGCGGGTGTCGTGACCTCCCAGGGCGGGGTGTACAGGAGGTGATGCGGCCGCCGTAGCATCGACGCACGTGATGACAACTTCATACTGGCTCGACGGCGGCGCTCGATCAACGCATGCCGACCCGACGTCCAACCGGGTGGACGTCAACGTCATCGGCGCCGGCGTGACGGGTTGCGCGTGCGCGCTCGCACTTGCTGAGCGGGGGCTGCGTGTCCGCGTGCACGAGGCCCGTCACGTCGCCGCGGGCGCAAGCGGCCGCAACGGCGGATTCGCCCTGCGCGGCGGTGCGATGCCGTACGACCGCGCCCGTGAGCAGCTCGGCCCGGATCGCGCACGCGCGCTCTGGCGGCTGACCGAGTCCACGCTCGAACGCATGGAGTCGCTCGCCGGTGACGCGTTCGCACGCGTCGGCAGCCTGCGACTCGCCGTGGACGAGACAGAACGCAAAGCGCTCACGTCGGAGCTCGACGCGCTCCGATCCGACGGGTTCGACGGCGCGTGGGCCGAGCGTCTGCCGAAGGGTCTCGGCGAGCGCTACTGCGGCGCGCTCCTCCACCCGCGGGACGGGTCGCTGCACCCTGCGCGCTGGGTACGGCAGCTCGCGGAACACGCGGCGCGCGCAGGGGCGGAGATCGTCGAGGGGCGTCGCGCGGTCCCCGACGCACTCGACACACCGGTGGTGGTCGCGGTCGACGGCGGCCTCGCGGCCTTGCTGCCGGAGCTCGCGCCGCACGTCGTGCCGGTGCGCGGACAGATGCTCGCGACGGAGCCGCTCCGCGAGCGCCTGTTCACGCGGCCGCATTACGCGCGCTGGGGCTACGACTACTGGCAGCAGCTCTCGGACGGCCGTCTCGTCGTCGGCGGGAAGCGCGACGTCGATCTCGTCGGCGAGCAGACGGAAGTCGACGAAACGACCGCCGCGGTGCAGTCTGCGATCGAGTCGCTCGTCGTCGACCTCGTCGGTCGCCTCCCGGCGGTGACGCACCGCTGGTCCGGCGTGTGGGGGCAGACGCCGGATCTCCTTCCGCTGGTCGGCGAGGTTCGGGACGGCGTCTGGGTGGCCGGCGGCTACTCGGGCCACGGGAACGTGCTCGGCCTCGCTTGCGGCGAGCTCGTCGCACGCGCGGTCGCGGGGGACCAAGCGCCCGAGCTCGACCTCTTCGACCCGGGCCGCTTCGGCTAGAGCTCGAAGGAGGGCAGCTCGTTCGCGTCGCCGACCGCGTCGAGAGCGGCGAGCGCGATCGCGAGATCCTGGATTGCGAGCCCGGTCGAGTCGAACAGCGTGATCTCGTCGTCGCCGCGCCGACCCCCCTCGTCGCCCGTCAGGACCGCGCCGATCTCCGTCACGTCGTCGCGCGAGACCACGCCCGACTCGACCGCGTGCGCGAGCTCGCCCCCGTGGCTCGCCTGCTCCCAGTCGTCGCAGAAGGGACGCGCGCGCGTCAGCTCCGGCGTCGCGACCTCCGCTTTGCCCGGACCGTCGGCGCCCATCAGGCTCACGTGCTGGCCCGGCTGGAGCGAGCCCTCGTCGAGGACGACGCTGTGTCCGGGCGTGACGGTGACGAGAAGGTCCGCGGCGAGGGCGTCCGCCTCGGACGCCGCGACCGCTGCACCGATCTCGTCGGCGACGCGGCGCGCGCGTTCCGCGTCGACGTCCCACAACACGACGTCGCGCCCGCGCGCGACGAAGGTTCGCGCCGCCGCACGTCCGTTCACACCCGCGCCGACG
>JAFAHG010000145.1 GCA_019237315.1 Actinomycetota bacterium | reverse complement strand
ACGTCGCGCAGGAGACCCAGCTTGTGCTGGACGAGCGGGTGCTCGACGACGGTGACGCTCACGCCACGTACGTCGTGTACCCGCGGAAGCCGGGGTACAGCGGGCGACGGTCGCAGAGCGCCTCCGCCCGGCCGCGCAGCGCCGCGATGTCGGCCTCGTCCTGCAGTGCGTCGACGATGATCGACGCGACCTCGCGGAAGTCGTCCTCGTCGAAGCCGCGCATCGTCGCCGCCGGCGTTCCGAGCCGCACGCCCGACGCGACCATCGGCGGGCGCTCGTCGAACGGGACCGTGTTGCGGTTCACGGTGAGCTTGCATTCGTCGAGCCGACCCTCCGCGGCGGCGCCCGTCCACTCGGTGGCGCGCAGGTCGAGCTGCACGAGATGCGTGTCGGTGCCGCCGGTGAGCACGTCGAAGCCGCCGTCGATCAGCCCGGCGGCGAGCGTGTCGGCGTTCGCGCGCACCTGCAGCTGGTAGTCGCGGAATGCGTCGGTCGCCGCGATCTTGAAGCACGCCGCCTTGGCGGCGATCGTGTGCAGGAGCGGTCCACCCTGCTCGCCCGGGAAGTTCGCGCGGTCGAGCGCCTGCGCATGCTCCGCGCGGCAGAGGACGAAGCCGGCGCGCGGCCCCGCGAGCGTCTTGTGCGTGGTCGACGTGACGAAGTCGCAGTGCGGCACGGGGCTCGGATGGATGCCCGCGGCCACGAGACCGGCGAAGTGCGCCATGTCGCACATCAGCATCGCCCCCACTTCGTGGGCGATCTCGCGGAAGCGGTCCGCCTCGACGGTGCGCGGGTACGCCGACCCGCCGCACACGATCAGCTTCGGCCGCACCTCCTTCGCCTTCGCGAGCACCTCGTCGTAGTCGACCCGCATCGTCTCGCGGGAGACGCCGTAGTGGTGGAACTCGTAGAGCTTCCCGGAGAAGTTGACCTTGAGCCCGTGTGTGAGATGGCCGCCGTGGTCGAGCGACAGGCCGAGCACGCGGTCGCCCGGGTTCAGGATCGCGAAGTACACCGCCATGTTCGCCTGCGCGCCCGCATGCGCCTGCACGTTCGCGTGCTCCGCGCCGAACAGCGACTTCGCACGCTCGCGCGCGAGATCCTCGATCTCGTCGACGACCTCGCAGCCGCCGTAGTAGCGCTTGCCGGGATAGCCCTCGGCGTACTTGTTCGTCGGCACGGAACCGACCGCCTCGAGGACGGAAGGCCACGTGAAGTTCTCGGAGGCGATCAGCTCGATCTGGCCGCGCTGGCGTTCGAGCTCGCGGCCGAGGAGCTCGGCGATGTCGGGGTCGATCTCCGCGAGACCCGCGGTTCGCAGCTGCTCGAAGGTCTCCTGCGCGATCGCCACGACAGGATCGTACTAACGCGAGACGCGTGCGATCGCGTCGGCGCTCGGGGCGGCGCCCTCGCGGATCACAACCGGGTCGTCGCCGGTGAAGTCGATCACGGTCGAGGCCGTGCCGGGAAGGCGCCCTCCGTCGAGCTCGGCGCCGCAGGCGGCGCGGATGCGCGGCGCGACGTCCTCGAGCGCGGCGGCGGGAGGCTCGCCGGGCTCGTTCGCGCTCGTCGCGGCAACGGGACCGGTTGCCTCGAGGACGGCGGCGACGGCGTCGTCGAGGACGGGGACGCGTACGCCGATCGTGTCCGGCCGCTCGCCGGCGAGCCAGGCGAAGCGTCTCGCCGGGTTGGCGAGCACGAGGGTGTACGCCCCCGGGAGCAGCGCGCGAAGAAGGTGCTCGTCGAGCTCGGGGACAGCGGCGAGGAGCTGCTCGACGCCGGCCGCGAGGAGCGCCGTCGGCTGTCGCGACGCGCGACCCTTCAGCTCGTACATCGCGCGCACGGCGTTTTCGTCCGCCGCCAGCGCGCACAGCCCGTAGACGGTGTCGGTCGGGAGCAGCACTGCGCGGCCCGATTTGAGCGCGGTCACGGGCTCCATCGGGCCTCCACGACTCTTGGTCTGCCGGCGAGATCGAGCGTGACGCTCACGTCGCGATAGCCGCGGTCACGCGCGAGAGCGGCAACGTCGTCCGCGCCGTGCGCGTGCACCTCGAGCACGAGCCAGCCGTCGAGCAGCCGTCGCGCATCGTCCACGAGACGCCCCGTCTGCCCCTCGTCGTAGAGCGCGCCGCGCGGCTCGAACGCCAGCTCGGCCGGAAGCTCTTCACCGCCGTGCACGTACGGCGGGTTCGAAACGACGATGTCGAAGCGCCCGTCCATTCCCTCGAGCAGGTCTGCGTGGACGAGCTCGACGGCAAGCGCGAGGCGCTCGGCGTTCTCACGCGCAAGCGCCAGAGCATCCGGTGAGAGGTCGGTCGCAACGACACGCGCGTCTGGGCGCTCCTGCGCAATTGCGAGCGCAATGGCGCCGGTGCCGGTGCCGACGTCGATGACCCGCGGAGACTCGGCGCCCGCGATGCGAGCGAGTGCGCGTTCGACGACGATCTCCGTCTCGGGTCGCGGTACGAGTGCGCGCGCATCTGTGCGCAGCGTGAGGTGACGGAACCCCCACTCGCCGAGCACGTACGCGAGCGGCTCGCGCCGTCCGCGCCGTTCGACGAGCGCGCGCGCCGCCGTCGCTTCCCGTTCGTTCAACGGCCGGTCGTGATGCGTGTAGAGCTCTATGCGCGAAAGATCGAGGGCGTGCGCGAACAGCAACTCCGCGTCGAGACGCGGCGAGTCGACGCCCTTTCGCTCGAGGTACTCCGCGCTCGCGCGCAGCGCCTCGCCGAGGGTCACTGTTCGAGTGCGCGGCGGCGCTCTTCGGCGGTGAGCGCGTCTGTGAAGTCGTCGAGCGCGCCCGTCATCACCTGCTGGAGCGGGATGTTCAGCTTCACGCGGTGGTCGGTCACGCGGTCCTGCGGGAAGTTGTACGTGCGGATCTTCTCCGCACGCTCACCCGTGCCGACCTGCGCCTTGCGCGCGGCGGCCTGCTCGGCCTGCTGCCGCTCGCGTTCGGCTTCGTAGAGGCGCGCGCGCAGCACGCGCATCGCCTTGTCGCGGTTCTGCAGCTGCGAGCGCTCGTCCTGCATTGCGACGACGATCCCCGTCGGAAGGTGCGTGATGCGCACCGCCGAGTCGGTCGTGTTCACGGACTGTCCGCCGGGGCCCGACGAGCGGAACACGTCGATCTTCAGGTCCTTCTCGTCGATTGCGACGTCGACGTCCTCGGCCTCGGGCATGACGGCCACGGTCGCGGTGGAGGTGTGGATGCGTCCCTGCGATTCGGTCTCGGGCACGCGCTGTACGCGATGTGTCCCGCCCTCGTACTTGAAGACGGAGTACGCCCCGTCGCCCTTGATCGCGAAGACGCCTTCTTTGATACCGCCGCCTTCCGAGGAGCTCACCCCGAGCTGCTCCCACTTGAACCCGCGGCGTTCCGCGTACCGCTGCAGGATGCGCTCGAGGTCCGACGCCCAGAGCGCGGCCTCGTCGCCGCCGACGCCCTGGCGGATCTCGACGATCACGTCCTTGTCGTCTGCGGGATCGCGTTCGACGAGCGACATCTTCAGCTCGTCCTCGAGGCGCGCGACCTCGGCCTCGTAGTCGGGGACCATCTCCGCGAGCTCGGAGTCCGCGCGCGCGGCGTCGAGGTCGCTCTGCGCCTGCTGCCATTGCTGCGCGAGCTTGTACGGAACCTCGAGCTCCTTCAGGCGCTTGCCGACCTCGGCCGCCTCGCGGTGGTCGTTGTAGACCGCAGGGTCGGCCATGCGCGCCTGCGTCTCCGTGTAGGAGCGCTCGAGCTCCTCGACGAGCTTGTCGAGGGATGCCACCTACGCGAGCGTGATCTCGATCCCGGCGAGCGCCTGCGAGACGGGGCAGCCGTCCTTCGCAGCTTCCGCGAACCGGCGCAGCTCGTCGTCCGAGAGGCCGGGGACGCTGCCGGTGATCGTGAGCTGCGAGCTGACGATCCCCTCGCCGGGCTGGAACGTGACGGTGGCTGTCGTCTTGAGCCGCTCGGCGGTGTGCCCCGCCTGCGCGAGCTCGTGCGAGAGCGCCATCGCGAAGCACGACGCGTGTGCGGCTGCGATCAGCTCTTCGGGGCTCGTCTTTCCGTTCGGCTCCTCCGAACGCGAGGCCCAGGACACGGCGAGCTCGGGAAGAGCGCCGCTCGTGTTCGTCACGATGGTGCCCTTGCCGTGGACGAGGTCGCCTTCCCAGACGACCTCTGCCTTGCGCTGCGTCGCCATTACGCCATCACCTCGATCAGCCGGTCGGACGGGGTCATGCGTCCCTCCTTCTCGAGTACGTCCTTGAGAGCACGGATCGACACTTCGAGCTGGTCGAGCGTCGGCTCGCGCGTCGTCAGGCGCTGCAACCAGAGTCCTGGCGCGAGCAGCGTCATCAGCGTCCTGTTTCCGCTGTGCTTGCCCGCGAAGCGGATGAGCTCGTAGGCGATGCCGGCGATCACGGGAAGCAGTGCGATGCGCGTGACGATGAGCCAGTACCAGGCCGGGCGGCCGAAGAGCGCGAAGACGAAGACGCCGATCACCATCACCCATAGCAGGAACGCGGTGCCGCAGCGCGGGTGGATCAGCGAGTAGCGCTGCGCGGTCGCGGGGGTCAGCTCCTCACCCGCTTCGTACGCGTTGATCGCCTTGTGCTCGGCAGCGTGGTACTGGAAGACGCGCCGGAGCGACGGGATCAGGCTGAGGAGCGTGAGGTACGCGACGAAGATCGACACGCGGATCAGGCCCTCGACGATGACGAACCAGCCGCCGCTCTTGATCGGGAGCAGGTCGGCGAGGAGCGCGGGACTCACCTTGAAGAGCATCACGGCGAAGCCGATCGCGACCGCGAAGCTGAAGACGAGCGCCCAGCGGCCGATCTCCTGCGGCTCTTCGTCCCCCTCGGCCGCGTCGGCCGCTGCGTAGTTCGCGGAGACCGACAGCGCGCGGAAGCCGATTGCGAGGCTCTCGCCGAGCGCGACGACGCCGCGCACGACGGGCAGCCGCAGCGCCCAGTGGCGCGCCGCGATGGGATCGATCGTGCGTGTGACCTGTGCGATCTCGCCGTCGGGCTTGCGGACCGCGACCGCCCAGTTGCGGGGTCCGCGCATCATCACGCCCTCGAGGACGGCTTGGCCGCCGATCGCCTCGGCCATTACTTCGCCGGCGTGCGGCCGGCCTTCTCGAGCCGCCGCTGGAAGCGCTCGACGCGACCGCCGGTGTCGACGAGCTTCTGCTTGCCCGTGTAGAACGGGTGGCACTGGGCGCAGATCTCGACGTGCAGCTCGGACTTCGTCGAACGCGTGACGAAGCTGTTGCCGCACGAGCAGTGCACGGTCGCGAGGACGTACTCGGGATGGATGTCGGCCTTCATTGGTGCTCAGGATAGCGCGTGGAGGGCGCCTACCCGCGCTGGCGGACGGCCTCGAAGAGGAGGATCGCGGCGGCGGTCGCGGCGTTCAGGCTGTCGGTCGTGCGGCCCTTGAGGGGGATCGCGACGTGCGTTTCCGCGGCGGTGAGCCATGTCTTCGGGAGGCCTCTGTCCTCGGCGCCGACGGCGAGGGCGGTCGGCCGTGCGAGGTCGGCGTCGGTGTGCGTGGTGGCGGCCTGCGGCGTCGCGGCGACGAGGTGCGCGTCGAGGTTCTGGATCTCGGCGAGGGTCGCTTCGACGACCGGCAGGGTGAACACAGCGCCTGCGGAGGCGCGGATGGCGTTCGGGTTGAACGGGTCGGCGACGGCCTCTGCGACGACGAGCGCGTCGGCGCCCGCTGCGTCGGCGGTGCGTGCCATCGCGCCGAGGTTCCCCGGCTTCTCGATCCCGACCGCGACGAGGTAGAGGGTGCCGTCGGTCGGGAGCGTGCGACGGGGCGTCTCGACGACGGCGAGAATGCCCTCGGGTTCGGCGCGGTACGCCATCTTCGCGAGCACGCGGGCCGAGACCTCTTCGGCGTGCGGGTCGTGCCAGGTCAGGAGCTCGGGTGCCACGTAGGTGGCGTGGATGGTGAGGCCGGCCTCGCGTGCGCGTTCGACCTCGCGCGGACCTTCGGCGATGAACAGCCCCGTCCGCCGCCGCTCGCGGCTCTTCCGCAGCGCGAGCAGTTCCTTCACCCGCGGGTTGTCCGTCGAGGTGATCACGCACCACCCGGTGCCAGGCACCGTGACGGAAGTGCGGCAGCCGCGCGACGAAAGTGTGAAATCGGGCCGCGGGGACCTTTCCGACGCTTTCGGCGATCTACCGTCGTCGTGTGCCGCGACGGAAACGGATCGAGATTGCCGGTGCCTACTACCACGTCACGACTCGTGGGAACAACAAGCAGCCGATCTACCTCGACGACCGTCAGCGCCGGTTTCATTTGTGGCTGATAGATCGCACCGCGAGGAAGCATGGCTGGCAGCTCTACGCGTACTGCCTGATGGCGAATCACTTTCACCTCGTGTTGCGACTGTCCGACGGAGGGCTGGCGCGAGGAATGTGCGAGCTCAACGGAACATTCTCGCGAGTTGCGAATCTACACAGCCGTCGTCAGGACCACCTCTTCGGCAAGCGCTATTGGGCGGGGATGCTCGAGACCGACGCGCATCTTCTCGAGTGCTGCCGGTATGTCGTCCTGAATCCCTGCCGCGCCGGCGTTTGCACCGATCCTGCCGTGTACCGATGGAGCAGCTTCCGTGCGTCGGCGGGGCTCGAGAATCCGCCGCCTTCTCTCGCCGTGGGCGAGCTCTGGGGGCTATTCTCGCGGCGCCCCGATGCGGCGCGCGACGCCTACCGACAATTCGTTCGCGCTGGCCACCTTCGGTGCCAGGCACCGTGACGGACCGGCACCGTGACGGACCGCGCTAGGTGATCGTGTACTCGGGGCCGGCGCCGCCTTCCGGTGGGGTGAGCCGGCCGCCTTTGGCGGTGATCGCGCCGCACTGGACGCAGTTCGACGGGATGACGTGCAGCTCGACGTGGCCGTCGTCGCCCTCCGCCCCCACTTCGTAGACCTGCGCAGGGCACATCGCCGTCCACATCTCCGCGAGCTCGCGCGGGACGCGGCGGGCGACACGGATGTGATCGGGCTGGTCGTCGCGCGTTCGGTTCCCCGCCGCGAACACAGACGAGAGCTTGTCGAACGTCAGCGACCCGTCCGCAGACGGGTACGCGCGCGGCGCTCCACCCACCACCGGCTGCTCCGCATCGCGTTCCGCCCGGCGATCGCCACCGGGGAACCGGCCGCCCGTCAGCGTCATCACGCTCGCGAGCGCACCCCCCGCCCAGAACCCGCGACCGAACGCCTGGCGCATGTTGCGCACCGCGCGCAGCTCGTCCCAGACGAACGACGACCGCAGCGCCTCGTCAAACGACGCGATGTCACCCGACGCGGCAGCTTCCGCCGCCAACCGGCCCGTCTCGACCGCGAGGTGCACGCCCTTCAACGCCGGCACGTTCACGAACCCCGCGCCGTCCCCGCACAGCAACACCCCAGGCGCCGAGCACGCGCGCGGTAGCGACAGGAACCCGCCCTCGGGGATGGTCTTCGCCCCCCACTGCACACGCTCGCCGCCTGCGAGCAACCCGCGCACGAACGGATGCGTCTTCAACTGCTGCAGCAGGTCGTGCACCGACAACGACTCGTCGGCGTAGTCGAGGCCGACGACCATCCCGAGCGAGACCATGTCGTCGCCGAGCGGGTAGACGAACGAGCCGCCGAACTCACGCCACCGCGCACCCGCGCGCAGCGGCCAGCCCAGCGTGTGCACGACGCGGCGCAGCGGTTGCGCGACGCGCCACACCTCCTTCACTCCGAGCGCCCAGACCTGCGGATTGAGTCCGCCCAGGCCGAGGTGCGCGATCGCCGCACCGCTGAGATGACCCGCAGTCCCATCGGCGAGGATCGTCACGCATGCACGGACATCGGAACCCGGCTCGAATCGCGGCCCCGGTGCTCTGTCGCGCGCACGACCCTTGTCGCCGGTCCGCACGCCGACGACGCGGCCGTCCTCGATGAGAAGTGACACAGCCGCCGTCTCCGGCAGCACCATCGCGCCGCCGGCTTCGGCCTTCTCCGCGAGGAACCGCCCGAGCTGCGCAAGCGAGACGACGACGTTCCCCTCGTTCCGCATCGTGGGCGGCGTCGGCACCCGCAGCGCGCGTCGGGCCGTCAACAGGTACACGGCCTCGCCCTGCACCTCCCCGTAGCTCGGGAACTCGCCGACGAGCTCACGCAGCGGACCCGGCCGGACGACCGCGCCGGACAGGAGATGCGCGCCGGGCGTTGCACCCTTCTCGAGCACCGCGACCGACACGTCGGGCGCGACCTGCCCGAGCCGGATCGCCGCAGCCAACCCCGCGGGCCCCGCGCCGACGATGGCGACGTCGACCTCGACCGGTTCCGGATCACTCGGCGCGACGACGGCGTCGACTGCCGGCGGGGGATAGTCCGCCGGCCGAATCACGACCGCCGCGCGCGAACGAGCTCGGTTAGCTTCGGGACGATCTCGTTCAGGTCGCCGACGACGCCCAGATCCGCGAAGTCGAAGATCGGCGCGTGCGGATCCTTGTTGATCGCGACGATCGTCCCGGACCGCTGCATCCCGACCTTGTGCTGCACGGCGCCCGAGATACCGATCGCGACATAGAGCTTCGGCGACACCGTCTTGCCGGTCTGGCCGACCTGCGTCGAATACGGGTACCAGCCGGCGTCGACGACCGCGCGCGTCGCGGCGACCGCACCGCCGAGCTCGCGCGCAAGCGCTTCGACCGCGCCGAAGCCCTCGGGCCCGCCGAGTCCCCGACCGGCGGCGACGATCACGTCGGCGTCCTCGATCGACGGCCCACTCGCGGCTTCTTCTGCCTGCTGCTCGACGAGCTCGACGAGCGTCGAATGCTCCTCGAGCGCGACGGGAATGTCGCGCACCTCCGCACCCCCCGCCGCGTCGCCGTCGAAGGTCCCGCTGCGGAACACCGCGAGTGCGGGACGGGACGACCACGACGTCTCGACGTACACGGTGTCGCCGAGCGCGGGCCGCGTGCCGACGAGCGCGCCGTCGCGCTCCTCTACCTCGACAAGGTCCCAGTTCAACCCAGCGTCGAGACGCGCGGCGAGACCGGCAGCGACATCGGCCGCGAGCACCGACTGCGCGAACAGCACCGCGTCGAATCCCTCGTCGCGCACGAGCTGCGCGAGCACGTCCACGCGTGGCTGCGGCAGCGGCGCGTCGAGGCGCGCATCGTCGGCCACCCAAACGACACCGCCCGCGCTCTCCGCAACCGCGCGCACGCCCGAACCGAGGACGACGCCGGTTGCATCCCCGAGCGACTGCGCCTTCGCGAGTACACCGAGCGAGGCGCGCGACAACGCATCACCGTGATGCTCGAGGAAGACAAGCGCCTTCACAGCAGCCGCTTCTCCGCGAGGAACTCGACGATCGCCTCGGCGGCGTTGCCGTCGTCTTCGATCCGGCGGCTCTCACCGCGCGCCGGGGGCGGTGTCAGCGCGAGCACGGTCGTCACGGGATCGCCTGCGCCACCGACGTCGCCCGCCGCGAGCACCTCCTGCGGCTTCGACTTCGCACCCATGATCCCCTTGAGGGACGGGTAGCGCGGCTCGTTGATCGCCTCGGAGACCGCAACGACCGCAGGGAGCGGCGCGCGCAGCGTCTCGTACCCGAACTCGGTCTGGCGCTTCGCGCGCAACGCGCCGCCCTCGACCGCGAGCTCAGCGGCCTGCGAGACGACAGGCCGGCGCAGCTTCTCGGCCACGGCTGCCCAGAGGCACGCACCGTTCCCGTCCGGCGACTGCTGGCCGAAGAGCACGAGCTCCGGCGACTCGCGCTCGAGCGCTCCGACGAGCGCCCGCGCGGTCAGGACGAGATCCGCTCCCTCGAACCCCGCATCGGATACGAGCACGGAGCGGTCGGCACCCATCGCGAGCGCCTTTCGCAGCGCGTCGGCTGCTCGCTCGGGCCCGAGCGAGACGACGACCACCTCGCCGTCGTCACCCCGCAGCCGGAGCGCCTCCTCGACCGCATGCGTGTCGTACTCCGAAAGCCCGAGGTCGCCGCTGCGGTCGAGGCGCTTCGACGCGGAATCCAGGCGGGCGCCGCTGCCCGCGCTCGGAACCGCCTTCACGCAGACCGCGATCCTCACGGCCGGTGTTCTAACGGTCCCGTGTCGCCAGAGCCGCCGACAACCGGTCGACTAGGCTAGCGCCATGACCGTGAAGGCGATCGCCGCCACCGCCGCAGTCGTGCTGCTCGCGGCCGGCTGCGGGTCGTCCGGCAACAGCAGGCAGTCGCTGCTCACGAAGCGGATCCGCACCGACATCACGAAGCAGCGTCACATGCACGACGTCGGTGTCTCGTGCAAGTCGACGAAGCGCGGGTACGCCTGCACGGCTTCCGGCAAGGACCACGCGGGCACGAAGATCGACCTGGTCGTGACCGTCGACTGCCCGCCCGGGGCATCGGCGCAGCAGTGCACGTACCAGGTGCACCGCTGACGCGACTCAGCCGGCGGCTCGACTCTGCAGGAACTCGACGATGTCGCTCGTCGGCGCGCCCGGCGTGAAGACCTCCGCGACACCCTGACGCTTCAGCTCCTCGACGTCCTCACGTGGGATCGTCCCGCCGACGACGACGAGCACGTCGTCCGCGCCGCGTTCACGCAGCAGGTCGACGATGCGCGGGACGAGCGTCATGTGCGCGCCGGACAGGATCGAGATCCCGACGGCGTCCGCGTCTTCCTGGATCGCCGTCTCGACGATCTGCTCCGGCGTCTGATGCAACCCCGTGTAGATCACCTCCATGCCCGCGTCGCGCAACGCGCGCGCGATCACCTTCGCCCCGCGGTCGTGACCATCGAGACCGGGCTTCGCGATGACGACGCGGATCTTGCGCGACGACACTAGAAGACGGGCGTCTCGCGCCACACGCCCCACACCTCCCGCAGCGCGTCGCACATCTCGCCCATCGTCACGTACGCGCGCGCCGCGTCGACGATCGCCGGCATCAGGTTGACGTCGCCCGCTGCGTCCGTCCGCAGACGCGACAGCGCACGGTCGACCTCGGCGGCGTTCCGCGCCGCGCGCAGATCGCGCACGCGCTCGACCTGCCGCCGCTCGAGGTCGGGGTCGATGCGCAGCAGCGGCGGCGGTGTCTCCTCCTCGAGCTCGTAGCGGTTCACTCCGACGACGATCCGCTCGCCGCGCTCGACCTCGCCCTGGTAGCGGAACGACGCCTCCGCGATCTCGCGCTGGAAGAAGTTTTCCTCGATCGCGGCGACCACGCCGCCCAGCGCGTCGATCCGCTCGAAGTAC
>JAFAHG010000132.1 GCA_019237315.1 Actinomycetota bacterium | reverse complement strand
GAGCGGACTTCCGCTCGCTGAGCTCGCCAGGCGGGCGATCGACCGCGTCTACCGCCCGGAACGCAGGCCTCGCGTTGGCGGGCTCGAGTTGACCCTCGGGGTCTGGCGCCGACCGGACGCGGCGGTCGCCGGGCGGCGCCCGGGTGTTCGGCTGCGCGACTAGGCCGACTCTTCGGCGAGCGCCGCGGGCGGATCGAGATCCGCGCCGGCCGAGGTGACGAGCGTCGGCTTCAGCCCCTTCTCGATCGTCTCCTTCGTGATCACGCACTTGGAGACGTCCTTGCGAGACGGGAGCTCGAACATCACGTCGAGGAGCGCGTTCTCGATGATCGACCGCAGACCCCGGGCGCCGGTCTCGCGCGCGAGCGCGCGGTCGGCGATCGACCACAGCGCGTCGTCCGTGAACACGAGGTCGATGTGGTCGTAGTTGAAGAATCGCTGGTACTGCTTGACGAGCGCGTTCTTCGGCTCGGTCAGGATCTGGACGAGGTCCTCGCGCTTCAGCTGGTGCACGGCGGACACGACCGGGAGGCGGCCGATGAACTCGGGGATGAGCCCGAAGTTCAGAAGATCCTCCGGCATCACCATCGACAGGAGCTCTGCGCTCTCCGCGTCGCGCTTCGACGAGATCTCGCGGCCGAAACCGACAGCGTTCTTGCCGATCCGCTTGCCGACGATCTTGTCGAGTCCCGCGAACGCGCCACCGCAGATGAAGAGGACGTTCGTCGTGTCGATCGAGAGAAACTCCTGGTGCGGGTGCTTGCGGCCGCCCTGCGGCGGCACGGACGCCACCGTCCCCTCCAGGATCTTCAGCAGCGCCTGCTGGACACCCTCGCCCGACACGTCGCGCGTGATCGACGGGTTGTCCGCCTTCCGCGCGATCTTGTCGACCTCGTCGATGTAGATGATCCCGGTCTCCGCCTTCTTGATGTCGAAGTCGGCGGCCTGGATGAGCTTCAGGAGGATGTTCTCGACGTCCTCGCCGACGTAGCCGGCCTCCGTCAGCGCCGTGGCGTCCGCGATGGCGAACGGCACGTTGAGGATCCGCGCGAGCGTCTGCGCGAGATGTGTCTTGCCGCAGCCGGTCGGCCCGAGCAGCAGGATGTTCGACTTCTGCAGCTCGACGTCGCCGTCGTCGCTCCCCATCTGCACGCGCTTGTAGTGGTTGTAGACCGCGACCGCGAGCGTGCGCTTCGCCTCCTCCTGCGACACGACGTAGTCGTTCAGTGCGCTGTAGATCTCCTTCGGGCGCGGCAGGTTGTCGAGGTCGAGCGTCGACGGAGTCGTGAGCTCCTCGTCGATGATCTCGTTGCAGAGATCGATGCACTCGTCGCAGATGTAGACGCCGGGACCGGCGATCAGCTTCTTGACCTGGCGCTGCGACTTGCCGCAGAAACTGCAGAGGAGCTGCTCGTTGCCGTCTGACGGGCGGGCCATGGGTCTCTCGTTCTACTCCAAAACGGCCGAACCTTCTAGGCCGCGGCCTCCACACGCGCCGCCTCGCGATGCGTGATCACGGTATCGATGATGCCGTAGTCCTGGGCTTCTTGCGGGCTCATGAAGAAGTCTCGTTCCATGTCGCGGGAGATGTCCTCGATCGCCTTGCCGGTGTGCTGGGAATAGATCTCCTCCAGGCGACGCTTGAGGCCGATCACCTCCCGCGCCTGGATCTCGATGTCGGTGCCCTGGCCCTGGAAGCCGCCGGACACCTGGTGGATCAGGATGCGCGAATTCGGCAGCGCCATCCGCTTTCCTTTCGCGCCGCCCGCGAGGAGGAGCGAGCCCATGCTCATCGCGATGCCGACGCAGATCGTCTGCACGTCGGGCTTGATGAACTGCATCGTGTCGTAGATCGCGAGCCCCGCGTACACCGACCCGCCCGGCGAGTTGATGTAGAGGAAGATGTCCTTGTCCGGGTCGTCCGACTCGAGATGCAGGAGCTGGGCGATGATGAGGTTGGCGATCTGGTCGTCGATCGGCGTGCCGAGGAAGACGATGCGCTCGGCGAGCAGACGCGAGTAGATGTCGAACGCGCGCTCACCGCGCGAGGTCTGCTCGACCACCATCGGGATCAACGGGCTCACGGGTTACTCCTTCCTGACGGGGTCCACAACGTCTTCTCTGCGCCCGGGTTTTCCTGGCCCGGTGTCCAGATGCTCGCACGCGCGGCTTCCTGCTGCGCACGCTCCGCGGCCTGTTCGGCACTGATCGGCTTCACCTCGGCCGCGATGCGGTCGAGGGCCTTGCGCATGCGGAGGCTCTCGCGGACGCGGTCGGCGCCGCCCTCCGCGAAGAAATCGTCGATGTCGGCCTCCTCCTCGCCCGCTTCCAGCAGGTCGGCGCGGATCTCCGCGTCGGTCACCTCGAGACCGAGCTTGTCAGCGACCGCCTCGAGGACGAGCTCGCGCGCAATCGACAGCACGGCCTCCCCGCGGAGGCGCCGCTCGAGCTCCTCCGGCGACTGACCGGTGAGCTGGAAGTAGCTGCGGACGTCGATCCCGCGCGACTGCAGGGAGTGCACGAATCCATTCACGAGCTCGCGCGTGCGGGCCTCGACGACCAGCCGCCCGGGCTTGACGTCGGTCGCTCGGACGAGCTCGTCCACCGCGGCGGCGCGGAACCGGCGGTCGATCTCCTCGTCGAGCTGCTCGCGGATGCGCCGCTCGATGTCGCCGCGCAGCTCGTCGAGCGTGTCGAACTCCGAGGCCGCGCGCGCGAGGTCGTCGTCGAGCGGCGGCAGCACCTTCTCGCGGAGCTCCTTCACGGTGACGCTCACGGGATGCCGGCTACCGTCGGCGAGCTCGTACTGGACGTCGCGGCTCTCGCCTGCGCCGAGTCCGACGATCGCCGCCTCGATCTCCTCCAGCAGGCGCCCCGCGCCGACCTCGACGACGAGGTCGCGCTGTGCCTCGCCGTCGGACACGAGGTCGACGATCGCGACGTCGCCCTCCTGCGCCGGCCTACCGTCGGCGGCGACGACCTCCGCGACCGTCCGCTGCAGCGCCTCGAGCTGCGCGTCGACGGCCTCGGCCGGGAGCTCGATCTCGAGCCGCGGCACCTCGAGCGTCGTCCAGTCGGCGGGCTCGGGCTTCGGCTGGACCGGGAACTCGGCGGTGAACCGCCACGCCGCGTCGTCGCTCTGCGGCAGCTCGTACTCGTAGCGGGGCTGCTCGGTCGGCTGGATGCGCGTCTCGGCGGCTGCGTTCCAGAACCAGCCGCCGATGTGCGACTCGACGGCTTCCTCGTAGACGCGCTCCTTGCCGATGCGCTGCACGAGCACCTTCGCCGGCACCTTGCCGACGCGGAACCCCGGAACCTTCACGCGCGCCGCGAGGTCGCTCGTCGCGTGCTGCACGGCGTGGTGGACGTCCTCTGCGGGGACCTCCACCGTGAGCCGGACGCGGTCGCCGGCGAGCTGCTCGACCTGAGCGGGCATCGCCGGGCCATTCTGCCCGAAGGGGGTACGGTGGCAGTTCGTGGACGTCGACGCTGCGATCCGGACGCGGAGGACGCACAAGGCGTACGCGGACGAGCCGGTTTCGCGCGAGGTCGTCGAGGAGCTCCTGGAGCTCGCACGGTTCGCGCCGAACCACCACCTGACCGAACCGTGGCGCTTCCGCGTGCTCGGGCCGGCGTCGCTCGAGCGCCTCGTCGCGGCGGGCGAGCCGAGAGAGGCGGCGAAGCTCCGCCGCGCTCCGACGCTCGTGGTCGCAAGCGCTCTGCAGCCGGGCGATGCTCATCAGAACCGCGAGGACCTGCTCGCGACCGCCTGCGCGGTCTACATCGTCCTCCTCGCGGCGCATGCGCGAGGTCTCGCCTCGTACTGGCGGACGCCGGCCGTGCTCGAGACACCGGCCGGCGGCTCCGCGGTCGGGGTGCCCGACGACGAGACCGTCGTCGCGCTGATCCACCTCGGGCAGCCGGTGACATCGCCGCCCGCGAAGGAGCGGCGGCCCACCGGCGAGTACGTCACGTACCTCGACTAGGAGAGCAGGCCCTCGACCTCACCCGGCTCGGGGAAGCGCCCGACCTCGTACTTCGAGAACACGAGCTCGCCGTCGACGAGAACGTCGAACTGGCTCTTCTGGCCGGGTTCTGCCTCGGCGCGGTGGCCCATCGAGTTCAGCACGGCCGCGAGACTCGCGGCCCGTTCGTCGTAGCCGCTTCAGGTCGGGCAGTAGAAGATGCGGACGGTGCTCACGCCGTCCCACACTAGACGACGATGCGGGCGAGAGGAATCGAACCTCCAAGGGCCGAAGCCCACCGGGACCTAAACCCGGCGCGTCTACC
>JAFAHG010000087.1 GCA_019237315.1 Actinomycetota bacterium | reverse complement strand
CTGGGTCGACTCTTCGGGGATCTCAGCCTTGCCGTCGCGCACGATCGAGATCAGGCGCGAGCCGGCGGGGAGCGTCACCTGCTTGATCGTCTTGCCGGCGCACGCGGCCTTGTCGCCGACCGTGATCTCGACGATCTCGAGGTTCTCCTTCTTCAGGTCGAGCAGGTGGATCAGCCCGTGGTCGGGCACCTCGTGCTCGATCAGGCCCATGATCGACTGCGTCGCGGAGACCGTCGGCGAGATGCCGAGCAGGTCGAAGTACGGCTGGTTGCGCGGGTCGTTGACACGCGCGATGACGGTGTTGACGCCGTAGCGCTCGCGCGCGAGCTGGCAGATCACCATGTTGTCCTCGTCGTCGCCGGTGACGGCGACGAGGATGTCCGGCGGACGCTTGATGCCGGCGCGCTCGAGCACGAAGAGCTCTGTCGCATCGCCCTTGTGCACCTGGTGCTCGAACTCCGCCTCGAGGACGTCGAAGCGCGCCGAGCGCTGCTCGATCAGCGTCACCTCGTGGCCGGTGCGAATCAGTGTGCGCGCGAGGTTCGACCCGACCTTGCCGCCGCCTGCGATCAGGATGTACACGGCTTAGCGCAACGCCCCTTCGTACGAGCGCACCGCGTCGGTGAGCGTGCGGATCGCGTTCGAGGTGGGACACACGACGTTCAGTCCACGCGAGGTGTAGAACTCGGCGCGGCCCGGGTCGAGCACGCGGATCACGACCGCAGGGACGTCGAAGAGCTTCTGCGCCACCTGGCCGACGGCGATGTTCGTGTTGTCGCCGTCGGTCGTCACGACGACCGCATCCGCGTCCTCGATGCCGGCCTCGCGGAGGAGCTGGAGGTCGATGCCGTGGCCGACGAGGAAACCGCCGGCCCAGTCCTCACCGAGGCGGATCAACGCGTCCTCGTGCTCGTCGATCGCGGTCACGTCCCATCCTGCGTCGCGGAGGTGCCGGGCGACGGCGCTGCCGACACGGCCGCAGCCGATCACGATCGCTCTCACGCGCGTCAGAGTAGCCCAGCCAGGCGACTAGCTGGCCGCGAGCTCCTCGTCCATCACCCGCTGGGGGAACGCGACGATCAGCACTTCGCAGGGCGCCGTGCGGAGGAGGTAGTCGACCGTCGGCGAGAAGAACCGCTGCTGGCGGCGCCAGCGCGGCGCCGAGCCGACGACGATCAGGTCGGCGTTCGTCGCGCGGGCCTGGTCGACGATCGCCTGCCCGATCGCGCGCGCCCTCGTCGTCGTGACCTGCACGTCGACGCCGTTCTCCGCTCCGAGGAGCCTCGCCTCGGCGAGAGCGGCTTCCGCACGCTCCTCCTCGTCGATCAGGTCGGCGTCGATCGCGTGGTCGAGCGGGACGCGGATCACGTGCAGCGCCTCCACCGTCGCACCGTTCTCGCCGGCGAGCTTGATCGCGGTTGCGAGCATCTCCTCGCCGATGATGCCGAGCTTCATGGGCACGAGGATCCGCTCGAAGTGGTGCGCGTCGATCCGCTGCTCGTCGGCGGCGATGACGCGCTCGGTGAGGCCCTCCCCGTGCGACCGTCTGACCGCGATGTAGATCACGATTCCGACGGCGAGCCAGACGGGCCCGACGTAGCGCGCGCCGGGGTGGGTCGCGATTGCGACGCACCAGATGACGGACGTGAGGACCGCGCCTACGATCGCCGGGATCGGGATGTCGGCGCCGCGGATGCGGACGTTCAGCGGCGCGCGGTAGGGGCGCGGCAGGTTGGGTTCGTGGATGCGGAGCCGGATCACCGCGAGCTGCGCTGCCGTGAACGCGAGCAGCACGCCGAAGGAGAAGACGCTCGCGAGCAGCGTCACGTAGTGCTTGACGAAGGCGCTCGTGATCACGATGCCGGTTGCGATCACGGCGGCGGAGACGATCGCCTGCGGCGACACGAGCGTGCGCCGGTGCAGCCGTCCGAACGAGCGCGGCAGCTGTCCGTGCTCTCCGAGCGAGTAGGCGAGCCGCGAGAACCCGGAGATGGACGTCGTGATCGAGGTGAGGAGGATCAGCGCGCCGCTCGCACCCACGAAGAAGCGGAGCACGTCGCCGAGCGACGTCGCCATGTGCGCGCGGATCTGCGTGGCGACGCCGACCAGCGGGGCGCGGAGCCAGGTCGTGCCGAGCTCGGTGTGCGGGCCGGGAAACGCCGACAGCGCCACGACGCCGATCGCGACGTAGACGGTGACGACGGTCGCGATCGCGACGAAGAGCGAACGCGGGAGGTCGACTCCCGGGCGGCGGGCCTCCTCCGCGAGGTTCGCGACGGTCTCGAGCCCGGTGTAGGCGAGCATCGCGAGCGGGAGCGCGAACACAAGCGAGTGCCACGTCGGCGAGTGTCCGAGCGACGTTCCGTGCGCGAGCGCGTGCCGCGAGAAGACGAGGGCGAACCCGAGCGCGACGAGGACGATCTGCGTCAGGAGGTCGAGCGCCGGGATGACGATCCCGACGCCGTAGAGCGACGGGCGGCGTAGGAGGCGGATGGCAGCGACGAGCACGATCGCGCCGACGCCGACGACGACGTCCCATGGCCCGCGGTCAAGTGCGGAGACGCGAAGCGCGGCCGCGAGGTAGTGCGGCAGGAAGAGCGCGGACAACGACATGACGATCAGGTAGTCGAGGAAGAGCGCCCAGCCGGTGAGGAAACCCGCGAAGTCGTTCAGCGCGCGCCGGACGAACGTCGCCGCGCCGCCGGTCTCCGCGAGCATCGAGGTTCCTTCCGCGTACGAGAACGAGACGACGAGGAAGAGCGCGCCGACGATCAGCAGGACGACCGGCGTGAAGCCGACTGCATGCAGCGCGATGACGCCGAGCGCGAAGTAGATCGACGAAGCGACCTCGCCGTAGGCGACGGAGAAGAGCGAGCGCGCGTCGAGCTCGCGGCGGAGAGCGGGAAGCTTGCGGGCCACCTACCCCCCGCGGGCGCGCGAGACGTAGAGGCGGCCTGCTCCGGCGGCGACGAACATCGGCCCGAGGATGATGCCCGGCGTCCCGCTTCCCCGCACCAGCGTGACCACCACCATCGCGACCCCGAGCCCGATCAGAGTCACCGAGAGCAGCATGCTCAGCCAGCGATACATCTATTCCGCCATGGCTCGGCTAGACACTTCCCGGTGCCAGGCACCGCTTCGGAAGCGTGACAGTTCCTCCACAACGCGGGCGGAATGCCGCCAGATGCAGGCCAGGTCGCGCAGTTGGTCCGACCTGCCCGGTGCCAGGCACCGGGGTCACGCGGCCTTCAGGCCGGCGGCGACCATGACGCGGCACGGCGCGTTCTTCAGGACGTAGTCGACGGTCGAGCCGAAGATGCGGCGGTGGGTGCCGCGGCGGGAGCCGACGACGATGATCTCCGTCTGCCGGCGCTCGGCCTCGTCGACGATCGCGCGGCCCGCATGGCGAGCGCGCACCAGGCGGTCGATCGTGCGCACGCCGTAGGTCTCCGCCTGCAGGCGCGCCTCGTCGAGGAGCCGGTCGCCCTCCTCCTCCAACTCCGGCATCGGCGCGTCGAGCGGGAGCTCCATCGGCACGACGAGGACTCGCAACGCGACGATCGTCGCACCGCGCTCGGCCGCGAGGCGCGCCGCCAGGTCGATCGCCTCGAGCGACTCGATGCCGGAGACGATGGGCACGAGGATGCCGCGGTACTCCAGCGCAACCGCGGGGCCGAGCGGAATCGGCGCGCGCATCGTCCGCGCGAGCGGCACGTTCAGCCGCCGCCGGTAGATCGTGTAGACGACGAACCCGACTGCGAGCCAGCCGAGACCGGCGTACCGCGTGGGCGCGTCCTGGACGACGACGACGATCCATGCCGCGGCGGTGCCGAGCCCGCCGAGCACGGCGAACAGCGGCCAGTCGACGCCGCGGAAGCGAACGCTCGGAGGCACACGGTACGGCTCCTCGACGGGCGGCGGCCGCCGGCGCATCTGGATCACCGACGCATGTGCGATCGTGAACGAGAGCATCGCGCCGAACGCGTACATGCGTCCGATGAAGTCGACGTTCCCGGGCAGCATGAACAGGATCGAGAAGAGGCCGGCGAACACCGCCAGCGCGAGCGCGGGCGTCTTGAACCGTGGATGCAGCCGGCGGAAGACCTCCGGCAGCTGCCGGTAGCTCGACATCGAGTACGTGATCCGCGACGCGCCGATCACGCCCGCATTCGTCGCGATGAAGAGGATCGTCGCCGCGAGGACGCCGACGTAGATCTTCGCGACAGAAAGCAGCGTTCCGTGGAGGTGCAGGTTCTGGACGAGCCCGAGCACCGGATCGTTCTTGAAGCCCGTCGGCGGATCGAGCCCGAGCCGCGTCACGTAGTTGCCGCCCTCTGCATGCACCGGCAGCGCCGAGAGCGCGACGAGCGGCAGCGTGAAGTAGATCGCGAACACCGCGATCGCGACGAGGCGGATCGAGCCGGGAATCGTGCGCCGCGGGTCGCGCGCCTCCTCGGCGAGATTCGACACGGTCTCGATGCCGGTGTAGGCGATCATCGCCACCGGGATCGCGAGCGCGAAGTTCGCCCACGTCGGCGCGTGCCCCCAGTGGATGTTCGCCTTGAGCACGTGCGCGTTGAAGATCAGGACGAAGCCGAGGATCACGAGCAGGAGCTGCG
>JAFAHG010000057.1 GCA_019237315.1 Actinomycetota bacterium | reverse complement strand
CTCGGATACGCGTTCATGGGGAAGGCGCACTCGAGCGCGTTCCTCGCGGCCCCGCACGTCGCCTGGCCCCCGCCGCTCCGGCCGCGGCTGGTCGCGATCGCCGGGCGAGACGAGGCCGCGGTCTCCGAGGCGGCGCAGCGCTACGGCTACGAACGCTGGACGACCGACTGGCGCGACGTCGTCTCCGACCCGGAGATCGGGCTCTTCGACAACGGCGGCCCGAACGCGCTGCACGCCGAGCCGACGATCGCCGCCGCGGAAGCCGGCAAGCACGTCCTCTGCGAGAAGCCGCTCGGCCGCACCGCGGACGAAGCGTTCGAGATCTGGTCACGCGTCGCGGCGACGGGCGTCAAGCATCTCTGCGGCTTCAACTACCGCTTCGTCCCCGCCGTGCGGCTCGCGCGCGAGCTGATCGAGGCGGGCGACCTCGGCGAGATCCGCCACTTCCGCGCGCGCTACCTCCAGGACTGGGCCGACGACCCGGGCCTCGCGACGTGGCGCTTCGATCCCGAGGCGGCGGGTTCCGGCGCCATCGGCGATCTCGCGACGCACGTCGTCGACCTCGCGCGCTACCTCGTCGGCGAGATCGCCGCGCTGTCCGCGGTCGTGAAGACGTTCGTGCCCGGCCGCAAGGTCGACGACGCAGTGGAAGCGGTCGTCGAGTTCGAGCACGGTCCCGTGGGGACGATCGAGGCGACGCGGCTCGCGCTCGGCCGCCGCAACGCGTTCCAGTGGGAGATCAACGGCTCGAAGGCGTCGCTCTGGTTCGACATGGAGCGGATGAACGAACTGCAGGTGTTCCGCGCCGACGGCGATCGGGCGCGCGGCGCGAAGACCGTCCTCGTCACCGAGTCTGATCATCCGTTCGCCGGCTACTGGTGGCCGCCGGGCCACATCGTCGGCTGGGGCGACACGTTCCTGCACGAAGCCGTGCACCTCTTGCACGCGATCGCGGAGGACACCGACGTCGCTCCCCACGGCGCGACGTTCGAGGACGGCTACCGCGCGAGCGAGATCGCAGACGCACTCGTCCGCTCGTCGGACGAGGGCCGCCGCGTCGAGCTTTCGTACCGGACTCTCTAGACGCCGAGCTGGTCGGCGGCGAGCGCCGTGCCCTCGACGCGCGCGCGGATCTTCGCGAACGCCGTCTCGCGGGCGGTGCCGGTGTCGTCGCCGAACGGCGCGAAGCCGCAGTCGTCGGTCGTGCCGAGCCGATCGAGCGGGATCGCGTCGGCGGCCTCGAGCACGCGGTCGCGCACCTCCTCGGCGGACTCGACGCGCGGGTCGATCGGATCGACGACGCCGACGAAGATCCGCTGGTCGGGCTTCGCGTGCTTCGCGATCGCGCGCAAGACGCCCGGCCGGTCGCTCTCCCCCGCGAGCTCGATGTAGAACCGGCCGGCGCGGTGCTCGAAGAGGAGCGGCAGGAGCTCGGCGTAGTCGACGTCGGCGCTGTGGGTCGAGTCGTGGTCCCCGCCGGGGCACGTGTGCACGCCGATGCGTGCGCGCTCCTCGTCCGAGAAACGGTCGAGCACGCGATTGTTCAGGTCGACGAAGCTCTGCAGGAGCGACTTGGACGGGTCGAGCTTGACGGCGAGGCGTCCTTCCGTGAAGTCGATCTGCACGCTGTCGGCACCCGCGGCGAACGAGCGGCGGATGTCCTGCTCCGCCTCGTCGACGAGGTCGTCGAGGAACTCGGCCTGCGAGTAGTCCGCGAGCCCCTCCTGCGGGTAGAGCAGGCTGAGCGCCGACGCGGAGATCACGGCCTGCTTCACCGGCCGGTGGGCGAACCGCTTCGCGCCCTCGACGTACGCATCGGCGTAGGTCGCGTAGCGGAAGGGTCCCGCGGTGAGCTTCGGCAGCTGGCGCGTGTGACCGTCGGCGAAGGGGATCGTGACGCCGCCCGGGCCGATGCTGTCGAGGCCGTCGATCGGATAGGTGACGAAGCTCGGCTTCCGCTGCTCGCCATCGGTGACGACCGGCGACCCGGCCGCCTCCTCCGCGGCGATCGTCTCGCGCACAGCGTCATCGAAGAGGGCGTCGAGCGCGTCGCGGTCGATGTTGCCGGCCTGGAACGCCTGCATCCCCTCGAGGAGCGCGCGCGGGCGTGGAATGCTGCCGATCGGCTCGGTCGGGATCGCCATGTCGCTAGCGTAACCCGTCCATGAAGGCGGTGTTACTGGCAGCGGGGTACGGCACCCGCCTCTACCCGCTGACCGAGAACCTGCCGAAGACACTCCTCCCCGTCGCGGGCCGGCCGATGCTCGACTGGATAGCCGACAAGGTCGACGACGTGGCGGCGGTCGACGAGCTGCACGTCGTCACGAACGCCCGCTTCGGCGCCGCGCTCGAGGAGTGGGCACACGGGCGCCGTGGCCGCCTCGACGCCGTCGTCCACAACGACGGCACGACGTCGAACGAGAACCGACTCGGAGCGATCGGCGACATCGCGTTCGTGATCGACCGCACGGAGATCGGCTCCGACGACCTGCTCGTCGTCGCGGGCGACAACTTGTTCGACGGGTCGCTCGCCGACTACGTGGACTGGTGGCGCGGCAAGGGCGACGGCAGCGCGATCGCCGTGCGCGACTGCGGCGACCTCGAGCTCGCGCGCCAGTACGCGATCGTCGAGGTCGACGAGCGCGACCGCATCGTCTCGTTCGTCGAGAAGCCGCCGAACCCGCCGGGCACGCTCGCTTCGACGGCCACCTACGTCTACCGCCGCGAGCACGTGCCGCTCGTGCGCACCTACCTCGACGAGGGCAACTCACCCGACGCGCCGGGGAACTTCATCGCGTGGCTCTACACGCGCGAGCCGGTATACGCGTACCGCCTCGAAGGCGTCTGGTTCGACATCGGCGACCACGAGCAGCTCCGCATCGCCGACGAGACGATGCGGCGGCAACTCGCCTAGGCGTCAGCCGTCTCCGCGGGCCTCTGCCACGGCTGGAACGTCACCGTGATCCGGTCGATGCGCTGACCCTCGACCGAGTCGACGTGGAAACGGACCCCGTCGTACTGCACCTCGTCGCCGGGCTCCGCGGCACGGCCTAGCGCGCCGAAGACGAAGCCGCCGACGGTGTGGAAGTCCTCCGCGGGCAGGTCGATGTCGAACTGCTCGTTGAAGTCGTCGATCCCGAAGGTCCCGTCGATGCGGATCGTGTCGTCGTCGACCTTCTCGACCGTCTCGTCCGGCAGGTCGAACTCGTCCTCGATCTCGCCGACGATCTCCTCGAGCAGGTCCTCCATCGTGACGATCCCCTCCACGGCACCGTACTCGTCGATGACGATCGCCATGTGTTGCTTCGTGCGGCGGAACTCCGCGAGGAGCTCGCCGAGGTCCTTCGTCTCCGGGACCATGATCGCCGGGCGCACGATCCCCACGAAGTCGACGGCGGCGATGCCGCGGTCGTGCATCGCCTCGATCACGTCGCGCACGTGCAGGATTCCGACGATCTCGTCGAGCGTCCCTCGGAACACCGGGTAGCGCGTGTACGGCGAGTCGAGCACCGCCTGGAGCGCCTCCTCCGGTGGGAGCTCGATCGAGAGCGCGACGACCTCGGGCCGTGGGACCATCACGTCGGACACTTCCTTGTCCGCGAAGTCGAAGACCTTCGAGAGCATCTCCTCCTCCTCGTGCTCGATCGCGCCCTGCTCGGCCGAGGACGAGAGGAGCATCCGCAGCTCGGCCTCGGAGTGCGCCTCGCCCTCGCCCGACGGCGGCTCCAGATGGAGCGTCGCGAGCAAGAGCTCGGTCGAGCGCTGCAGCAGCCAGATGAACGGCCGGAACACGAAGAAGAAGAGCCGCACGGGGCCCGAGACCGCGAGCGCGGTCCGTTCCGGGTGGCCGAGCGCGATCCCTTTCGGCACGAGCTCGCCGACGACGACGTGCAGGAACGTGACGATCAGCAGCGCGAGGATCACGGCGAGCACGCTCGCCATCACGCGGTCGAACCGGTTCGCGAGCACCTGCTCGCCGAGGGCGCCGATCGCCAGGCTCGCGATCGTCACGCCGAGCTGCATCGCCGCGATGAACCGCGGCGGGTCGCTCGTGATCCGGCGCACGGCACGGGCGCGGCGGTTCCCCTGGTGCTCGAGCTCGAGGATGCGCGTGCGCCGCGACGTGACGAGGCCGTACTCCGCGGCGACGAAGAACGCGTTCAGGAGGATCAGCCCCAGGAGGGCGAGGAGCTCCAGCGTGAGGGTCATGCGCCCGCCTGCGGTCGCGGCGCGTCGTCGTCGTCGTCCAAGCGGATCGCCCCGATAGTAACTGCCTCCGCGGGCGTCCCCGGCAACACGAACGTGTGTTCTATACTAGAGGCGGTGCGCACGGAGTACCGCGAGGAGCCCTGCAAGTCGGCGCTCAACCGCGTGCAGGGGATGCCGTTCGGGTGGTCGCTGAACCCGTACATGGGGTGTGCCCACCGCTGCACCTTCTGTTACGTGCGGGCCTTCGAGCGGCGCGCGGACCGGCCGTCGGACGGACGGTACGGCACCTCGATCCGCGTCAAGGTGAACGTCGTCGAGGTGCTGCGTCGCGAGCTCGCGCGGCCGTCGTGGAAGGGCGAGGGCGTCGCGATCGGCGCCGCGACCGATCCATACCAGCCGGCCGAGGGCCGGTACCGGCTGACACGCGGCTGCCTCGAGGCGCTGCGCGACGCGTCCAATCCGTTCGGGATCATCACGCGGAGCCCGCAGGTCGTACGCGACGTCGACGTGCTCTCGGAGGCCGCGCGCCGCGCCGAGGTCTCGGTCACGTTCTCGGTGCCGACGCTCGACGAGGACGTCTGGCAGCGTACGGAGCCCGGCACGCCGCCGCCCCGCCAGCGGCTGCGCGCGCTCTCGCGCCTCGTCGAGGCTGGTATCCGCGCATCGGTCGGCATGGCGCCGATCCTCCCGGGGATCTCCGACCGGCCCGAACAGCTCGCCGCGGTGGTGCGCGCGGCGCGCGAGGCGGGCGCGTGCGGCGTCTGGGCGAACGTGCTCTACCTCAAGCCCGGGACGCGCGAGCACTTCCTCTCGTGTCTCGCCGAGGACTGGCCCGAGCTCCTCCCCGAGTACGAGCGGCTCTACCGCGGCCGCGCGTACGTGTCGAGCGCCGAAGCTGAGCCTCTGCGCCGGCGCGTACGGGACCTCGCACGCGAGGCGGGAGTCGGCGACCGGCGTGGACGCCGCGCGCTTCGGCCGACGGTCGCCGAACAACTTTCGCTGCTCACCGCCTAGAATCGCCCTCCATGGCCGACGAGATCACGGCGCTCATCGTCGACGACCACGAGGTCGTCCGGGAAGGCCTGCGCCTCACGCTCTCGCGCGCTCCGCACATCCGGATCGTCGGCGAGGCCGGCGACGGCGCGAGCGCGATCGAGCTCGCCCTGCGCCGCAGGCCCGACGTCGTCGTCATGGACGTCCGCATGCCGGAGATGGACGGCCTCGAGGCGACACGCTCGCTCACGGACCAGGCGCCGGACATGAAGGTGCTCATCTTCACCGCGTACTCGGAGCGGTCGCTCCTCAGCCGCGCCTTCGACTCGGGCGCCACCGGGTACATCCTCAAGGAGGCGCCGCACGAGACGCTCGTGAAGGCGATCGAGAAGGTCGCGTCCGGCGAGGCGTACGTCGACCCGGCGCTGATGCCCGCGTTCCTCGCCGGCAAGGACCAGACGGAAATGTTGACCGCGCGCGAGCGCGAGATCCTGCAGCTGCTCGCCGACGGAATGTCGAACAACGACGTCGCGGAGAAGCTCTTCATCTCGCAGGAGACGGTGAAGAGCCACGTCCGGCACATCCTCACGAAGCTCGAAGCGGACACGCGCACGCACGCAGTCGCGATCGCGTTGCGCGACGCGATCATCGATTGAGCGGCGGCGAGCCCGACCGCGACCGGCTCGACCGGCTGATCGCGGCCGAACAGGACGAGCGGCGGCGACTCGCGCTCTTCCTGCACGACGGGCCGGTGCAGCAGCTGTCGGGCATCGCGCTGATGCTCGATGCGGCGGCGCACCTGATCGGGAGCGGACGCTCGGACGAGGCGCAGGGCATCCTCGCGACCGCGCTCGAACGTCACCGCGCGACGATCCGCGAGCTGCGCGACCTCTCGTTCGTGCTGGAGCCCGTCGTGCTGCGCGACCAGGGATTCGCGCCGGCCGTGCAGGCGCTCGCCGAGCAGATCGGGACGACGCACTCGCTGCGCGTCGATCTCGACCTGGCGGCGGCGGACGAGCTCGGCAAGACCACGCAGGTCGCCCTCTACACGATCCTTCGCGAGCTGCTGGAGCAGTCGGTTCGCCGCGGGCCGCCGACGCGCATCGCGATCACGATCGCGCACGCCGACGACGGGAAGGTGACCGCGACGGTGGCCGACGACGCGGAACCCGAGCGGCGCCGCCGGTCGTTCGAGGCGATCGAGGAGCGCGTGCGCCAGGTGCACGGCGACATCGCCGTCACCTCCGGCGACACCGGCACTGAGGTACGCGTGACGCTGCCGGGGTACACCGCGCAGCGCTGACCCGACGGCTAGTGTCAGACACCGGACATGTCCGGTGTCTGACACTGAGGGCTCGCCCGGCGCTAGCGTTCCGGGGATGAGCGGGCATGTGGTCTTCGTCTGGTCGCCGAGCGGCTACACGCTCCGCGAGGTCGACGGCGACCCGCCGTCGGTCGGAGAGGAGTTCGAGGCGGATGGGCGCACGCTCGTCGTGACGAAGGTCGGCGCCTCGCCGCTCCCCGGCGACGCGCGCCAATGCGCATTCTCAGTCGGCAAGGACTGACTCGGCCGCGGCGAGGCCGAGGACGAGCGCCTGCGCAAGGCCGCTCGCATAGCCGCCGGTCGCAACGCCGCCCGCGTCGACGCCGGCCGCGTACAGCGCGGGTACACCAACGACGCGCGCGCCCTCGTCGACGACCACGCCGCCGATCGTGTGCGTGATCGACGCGACGACGCGCACGCGGTCGCGGGCGACGCGCGCCTCTCCGGCGGCCTCGACCTGGCGCACCACGTCGGGATCGGCGAGCGCCGACTCGTCGAGTACGTAGTACGCACGCGCACCGGGACGCCGTGCCGTCGCCTGCACGACGTTCGTCTCCGACCACGTCACGTCGGCGGCGCGGAAGAACTCGACGCCGTCCTCGTCGACGATGTGCGCGCGGCGAGCGTAGAGCTGCGAGGCAGAGACGTATTCGTCCTCGGCCCAGGGACGGTCCGGCATGTTGCGCCCGTAGAACTCATCCATGCCGGCCGACAGCGAGCCGCCGCGTGCGAGCCCCGCGCGCAGGCCGTCGCCCGTCGACCACGGGTTCGCGCGCAGGCGCAGGGGCGCCGCCGGGCGGATGTGCTCGGCGACGAGCTCCGGCGACGCCCCGAAGCCGCCGGTCGCGAGGATCGTCGGCTCGTCGCGCTCGAGCGGCGCAGGCGACCACTCGATCTCCCCCGCACGCGCGCACAGCGTCTCGGTGAGACCGCACGTGTCGAAGCGCTTGCCGGTCGTCACCGGGTTCGGCGTGTCCTCCCACACGACGGGC
>JAFAHG010000191.1 GCA_019237315.1 Actinomycetota bacterium | reverse complement strand
ATGGTGGCGGCGTGCCGCGTGAACGGCTGGCCCCTGCCGGGGTACCGCTTCCCCGACCATCCGCTGCAGCAGCGCGTCGCCGAGCTGATCGGCCCGGCGGAGACGGCGGTCGACGGTTGCGGCCTGCCGACGTACGCGATGCCGCTGTCGCGCATGGCGGCGTTGCTGCTGCGCACGCCGGCGCGAATCGCGGACGCAATGCGCGCGCGCCCCGAGCTCGTCGGCCGCGTCGACGGCGCCGACGTCGCACTGATGCTCGCGCGTCCGGGCTGGCTCGCGAAGGCGGGCGCAGAGGGATTGTGCTGCGCCGTCTCGCCCGACGGCGTCGGCTACGCGTTCAAGGTCGAGGACGGAAACACGCGCGCGCTCCCCGCCGCTGTGGGGTCGGCGCTCGGCGTTGAGGAGATTTCACAAACAAAACTCAGAAACAGCCTCGGGGAACTCACAGGCGTTATTCAAGTCTGAGGGCTACGATGCCGATTCCTTGTTCGAAAGCAGGAATCGGGATTCGGGGGGTTGGGGTCAGGTGGTCAGGAGTCTTCTCGTCGCTGCGGCATGCGCAGCGCTGTTCGGATACATCGGCGTGTCACGCGCCTCGGCCGACGACGGGCCCCTCGGCGTCGTTGTGCCGCGCGCGCTCGCGCCGCAGGGGAATCCCGAGCCTGCGGCACTAAACGCGACGTCGATCCCGCTCACCTATCACGGCGGCTCCGTGATGCGGTCGAACAAGACGTACGCGATCTACTGGGTCCCATCCGGCTACTCGGTGAGCACGAACTACGAGACGCTCATCAACCAGTTCCTGACGGACGTCGCCCACGACAGCGGCGGTGTGAACAACGTCTACTCGACCGACACGCAGTACTACGACACCGTCGGCGGCGGCACGAACAACATCAGCTACAGCTCGACGTTCGGCGGCTCCGTCGTCGACACGGACTCGTTCCCCACATCCGGCTGCACCGACAGCGGCACTTCCGTCTGCCTCACCGACGCTCA
The DNA here is from genome assembly GCA_019237315.1 of Actinomycetota bacterium. Lineage (GTDB taxonomy): Bacteria > Actinomycetota > Thermoleophilia > Gaiellales > Gaiellaceae > PALSA-600. Next base: position 5,721 of record JAFAHG010000191.1, on the reverse strand, counting down.
GCTCCGGAGCGAGATCGACACGATGATCACAGCACAAGGCTGGTCGCGCGGATCCGGCAACCTCTTCATCATCTTCACACCGAAGAACGTCGGCAGCTGCTACGGCTCCGCTTGCGCGTACTCCTACTACTGCGCCTACCACGACTCGTACAACAGCGGGTCGAACCTCACGATCTACGCGAACATGCCGTACGACGCCTGGTCGTCCGGCTGTTCCAGCGGCCAGTCGCCGAACGGCGACGACGCGGACGCGACGATCAACGTTCTCAGTCACGAGCACAACGAGTCGATCACCGACCCGAACGGGGACGCCTGGTACGACTCGAACGGCGACGAGATCGGCGACAAGTGCGCGTGGAACTTCGGCTCGTCGCTCGGCGGCGGAACCGGAGCGCACTACAACCAGGTCATCAACGGCAACCACTACTACGTCCAGCAGGAGTGGAGCAATGCCGACACCGCGTGCGTGCAAACAATGGCGCTTCCGGTGAACACGGTCGCCCCCACCCTCAGCGGGACGACGACGAACGGTTCGACGCTGAGCACGACGAACGGCACCTGGACGACAGCCGCCACACCGACCTACTCGTACCAGTGGCAACGGTGCAACTCGAGCGGTACGAGCTGCTCGAACATCTCCGGCGCAACAGCGTTCTCGTACACGCTCGCCAGCGCAGACGTCGGATTGACGCTCCGCGCCGGCGTCTCCGCGAAGACCGGGGGCGGCACCACGACGAACTACTCCGCAGTGACGGCGACGGTCAACCAGATGTTGGCGCCGTCCAACACGGTCACGCCGGCGATCAGTGGCACGGCACAGGTGGGCAGCACGCTGACGACGACCAACGGGACGTGGAGCAGCAACGCAACGCCGACCTACGCGTACCAATGGCTGCGTTGCGATACGTCGGGGAACAACTGCGCAACCATCACGGGCGCGACGTCGAGCTCGTACACGGTCGCCGTAGCCGATCAGGGCTCGACCATCCGCGTCGGGGTGTCGGCGACGAATGCCGGCGGCACGACCACCGTCAATTCGTCGGCGACCGGCCTGGTGGCCGCGCTGGCCACGCCGGCGAACACCATCGCGCCGACGATCTCCGGCACGCCGCAAGTCGGGTCGAGCCTGAGCGCTAGCGCCGGAACGTGGAGTCCCTCTGCCGGAACATCGTTCAGCTACCAGTGGCAGCGCTGTGACGGAAGCGGAGCGAATTGCTCGAACATCGCGGCGGCGACATCGTCGAGCTACACGCCCGTCGTCGCGGATGCGCAGTCGACGTTGCGCGTCGGCGTGACGGCGACGAACGGCGCCGGGTCGACGGGCCCGACGTACTCCGCCGTCACCGCAGCTGTTCCGGCGGTGACCGCACCGTCGAACACCGTGCTGCCCGCTGTCTCCGGCTCCGCGCAGATCGGCAGCACGTTGACCGCGTCAAGCGGCACCTGGTCGAGCAACGACACCAACTTCACCTACTCCTATGCGTGGCAGGACTGCTCGAGCTCGGGCACCTCGTGCACCACGGTCGCGCAAGGGGCGAGCTACACGGTGCAGGCAAGCGACGCCGGTTCGACGCTCCGGGTCGTCGTCACGGCGACGAACTCGGGCGGATCGACCTCGGCCGCGAGCGCGATCACGTCGGTCGTGCCTGCGCCGGCGTCCTCGGGCGGCGGTGGTGGCGGTGGCGGCGGCGGGGGCGGCGGGGGCGGCGGCGGCGGCGGCGGCGGAAACGTCGACATGGCCGTCACGCTCGGCGCGAACCCCCAGCCGCACGCAGTCGGCGACGCGTTCGCCTACGTCATCTCGCTCACGAACAACGGCGGGCCGGCGAACAGCACGACGCTCACCGTCAACCTGCCGACCCAGGTGACCTTCGTGTCGGCGCAGGTCGACCGCGGGCCGGGATGCACTCAGTCCGGCCAGACGGTCACCTGCCCGCTCGACTTCTTCCCGCCCGGGTTCAACGCGCAGGAGATCGTCAACGTCACCGTCAACGCAACCGGAACGCTCGTCTGCACCGCGTCGATCTCCTCCGATCCCGGCGACAGCAACCCGGCCAACAACACCGCGGCGAACCAGATCGTCCTCGGCAGCACGGCACCGACGGTCACGCCGACGGCGTCCGCAGCCGCGCCCGCGCCCGTCCGGCTGGAGACGACGGCCGCGCCCGCGCTCACCGCGGTGCTGCCCGTGAAGGCGGTCAGCGTGACTGCCGCCCGCCCCGCGGTGACGGTCACGACGATGCTCACGCAGACGGCGACCGTTCATCTCGTCCTCGTCGACGCGAAGGGCCACGTGCTCGCGACGCTGACGAAGGTCGAGAAGCCGGGCAAGGTCGGCATCGCTGTTCCGCTGCCGAAGGCGGCACGCGTCGCCGGGCGCGACACGTTGAAGGTCACGGTCAACGGCAAGACGAAGGCCGTGCCGGTGGTCCTCAGGGCGTAGAACCGCGACCGCGGGGTTCGTGCGGTTGACCCGAACGGACTAGAGTCCTCCGCGGAGAAGATCCGCTGCGGAGGATCTGATGCTACGAGGAGGTCGGTCGCGAGTCGATGCCCGCGGCGTGCTCGCGCTCGCCGTCGGCTTTGCCTGCTTGACCGTCCTCCCGCCGGCGGCCGCCTCGACGCCGCCGAAGACGCTCCTCGTCGACGTGGCCCACGGCACCGTCGGCGGGCTCGGCCTCGGGCAGTCGTCCGACGCCTACGTCGCGGTGCTCGGGCTCCCCGACTACGCCGGCGCCCTCGAGTCGCCGAGCCAGCAGGAGATGCTCTGGACGCTCGGCACCTCGACGACCACCGCCTGGTCCGTCCTGCGGCTGAAGGCGGCGAGCACGGCCGCCGAGTTCCTCTTCGCCGGCCGCTTCACGACCCCAAGCGGCGACCGCCCCGGGACGACGCTGACCGATTTCCGGCGCCACTGGCGGGCGAGCGCACCTATCTGGCGGATCGTCCGCAACGGCGTCACGGTCGAATACAACGTCCCGGTCGGCCGGGTCGTCTTCGCCTTCGACAAGCGCGAGAAGCTGCAGGCCGTCGGCCTGGCGCCCGGAAACGCGGGCGACACCCTCTGCATCATCCCGTACCTCTGCGTGGCCTCCGCACTCGGCTAGCTCTGGATCCAATCGTTTGCGGTTGGATCCGAGTTCTGCCATATTTCCGGTGTGATGACCGGGAAGCGGGGTATTCTGGATCCAGAGTCCAGGAGCAACGTACACACAGGAGGCGAGATGACGACCGAGACGATGGAGCGCGAATGGGCGACGAACCCGCGCTGGCAGGGGATCGAACGCCCCTACTCCGCGGAGGACGTCGTCCGGCTGCGCGGCCGTGTCGTCCCGGAGCACACGATCGCCCGCCTCGGCGCGGAGCGGCTGCGGGAGCTCATGAACGACGGCGGCTACGTCCGCGCCCTCGGCGCCGTCACGGGCAACCAGGCGGTGCAGATGGTGCGCGCGGGCCTAAAGGCGATCTACCTCTCCGGCTGGCAGGTCGCAGCCGACGCCAACTCCTCGGGCAACACGTACCCCGACCAGAGCCTCTATCCGGTGAACAGCGTGCCGATGCTCGTCCGCCGACTGAACAACGCGCTCCTGCGCGCCGACCAGATCGACTTCGCCGAGGGCCGCGACGGCACGTACTGGCTCGCGCCGATCCTGGCCGACGCGGAGGCCGGCTTCGGCGGCGTGCTCAACGCGTTCGAGCTGATGAAGGCGATGATCGAAGCGGGCGCCGCCGGCGTCCACTACGAGGACCAGCTCGCCGCGGAGAAGAAGTGCGGCCACCTCGGCGGCAAGGTGCTCGTGCCGACGTCGCAGTTCGTGCGAACGCTCGTCGCCGCACGCCTCGCGGCCGACGTGCTGAACGTGCCGACGGTCCTCGTCGCGCGCACGGACGCGCTGGCGGCGACGCTCCTCACGAGCGACATCGACGAGAACGATGCGCCGTTCGTCACCGGCGACCGCACGCCGGAGGGCTTCTTCCGCGTCCGCGACGGGCTCGAGCCGACGATCGCGCGCGCGCTGGCCTACGCGCCGTACGCGGATGTCATCTGGTTCGAGACGTCGGAGCCGGACATGGGCGAGGCGACGGAGTTCGCGCAGGCCGTGCACGAGCGCTTCCCTGGCAAGCTGCTCGCCTACAACTGCTCGCCGTCGTTCAACTGGAAGCGCCGGCTCGACGACGCCGAGATCGCGTCGTTCCAGGACGACCTCGGCGCGCTCGGCTACCGGTTCCAGTTCATCACGCTCGCCGGCTTCCACTCGCTGAACGAGGCGATGTTCGACCTCGCGCGCCACTACCGCGACGAAGGCATGACCGCGTACGTGCGTGTGCAGGAGCGCGAGTTCGCGCTCGAGGAGCACGGCTACACGGCGACGCGCCACCAGCGCGAGGTGGGCGCCGGGTACTTCGACCTCGTGGCCCAGGCGGTGAGCGGCGGCGAGTCGTCGACGCTCGCGCTCCGCGGCTCGACGGAAGAGGCGCAGTTCGAGCAGACGGCTGCATGAGCACGACGTCGGTCGACGTCCTCGCGCCCACCGACGAGGGCGTCGTCACACGCGAGGCGCTCGAGTTCGTCGCGCTGCTCCACCGCGAGTTGAACCCGCGGCGACTCGAGCTGCTCGCGGCGCGGCACGAGCGGCAGCGGCGGCTGGACGCGGGCGAACGCCCCGACTTCCTCGCGGAGACGGCGCGCGTCCGCAAGAGCGAGTGGCGCGTCGCACCCGCGCCGCCCGACCTGCGCGACCGCCGCTGCGAGATCACCGGCCCCGTCGACCGGAAGATGATGATCAACGCGTTCAACTCGGGCGCGCGCGTCTTCATGTGCGACTTCGAGGACTCGTGCTCGCCGACGTGGACGAACGTCGTCGAGGGCCAGCGCAACGTGCGCGACGCCGTCCGCCGCACGATCGCGCTCGACACCGGGGACAAGAGCTACCGCCTGAACGACGAGGTCGCGACCTTGACGATCCGCCCGCGCGGCTGGCACCTGCCGGAACGGCACGTGCAGGTCGACGGCGAGCCCGTGTCGGCGTCGCTCTTCGACTTCGGGCTCGCGGTCTTCCACAACGGGCGCGAGCTGCTCGAACGCGGCAGCGGACCGTACTTCTACTTGCCGAAGCTCGAAAGCCATCTCGAGGCGCGGCTCTGGGCGGATTCGTTCGCGCTCGCCGAGGAGGGGCTCGGAATCCCGCACGGGTCGATCCGTTGCACCGTGCTGATCGAGACGATCCTCGCGGCGTTCGAGATGGAGGAGATCCTCTACGAGCTGCGCGAGTACGGCTGCGCGCTCAACGCGGGCCGCTGGGACTACATCTTCAGCGTGATCAAGAAGCTCGGCGTCGTGCTCCCGGACCGCGCGCACGTGACGATGGCCGTGCCGTTCATGCGCGCGTACACGCAACTGCTCGTGCGCTCGTGCCACCGCCACGGCGCGCACGCGATCGGCGGCATGGCGGCGTTCATCCCGTCGCGGCGCGATCCCGAGGTGAACGAAGTCGCACTCGCCAGGGTGCGCGAGGACAAGGAGCGCGAGTCCGCCGACGGCTTCGACGGCACGTGGGTCGCGCATCCGGACCTCGTGCCGGTGGCGACGGAGGTTTTCGACGCGGTGCTCGGCGAGAAGCCGAACCAGCTCGACCGCCTGCGTGAGGACGTCCGCGTGTCGGCTGCAGAGCTCCTCGACTTCGGGATCCCCGGAGCCGAGGTCACAGAGCAGGGTCTCCA